>CAYMJG010000004.1:30537-34094 GCA_964390855.1 uncultured Eubacteriales bacterium
CTTACCAGGGTAACGCCGTCCGCCTCCGCCATCCCGCCCAGTTTCCCGCCGGTGGTTACGGCAATGATTGAGGCGCCCCTGGCCCGCGCCGCCTGGTAAGCGCTTAAGGTTTCCTCGGTGTTGCCGGAATAGCTTACCGCAAAAACAAGGGTATCCGGGCCGACAAACGCGGGCAGGGTGTAATCCCTGTTTACTGTGACAGGCACATGGATCTTGCCGGCGGTGTAGACCCTCAGCAGGTCCCCGCCGATGGCCGACCCGCCCAAGCCGGTGACCACAATATTGGAAATGGCCTCAATAGCGGGCAGTTCCACGTTGCAGCAAATATCACCAACAGCCAGCAGGCACTGATCCGGCAGGCCGGCCAGGGTACCGATCATGCCGGTGGAGTCCAGTTGGCACAAACCCTCAAAATTATTCAGATCCAGCTGTTTTTCCAATGTTTTATCCCCCTTCAGATTCCTTGATTATTTTTGATGCGGGCGGCCGGATTTCCAGGACGTCCTCGCAGTATGCACGCAGCACCTCGGCCACACCCCAGGCCTGGGCTATGGTCCCCCGCGGCACTGCCGGCTCGTCGCCGTCAAATATTTCCGAGATGTAGCCGACTCCGTGGTCGCGCAGCTGATCCCGAAAAGGTGAAATGAACCGGCGCGCCTGTTCACGGCTGGCCGCGTTGTAGCGGTTGGCCCGGCGGTAGGCGGTAATAAAGGGGCCGATCAGCCAGCTCCAGGCCGTCCCCTGGTGGTAAGCCCCGTCCCTTTTAAGCCGGTCGCCTTTGTAGATTCCCTGATACGCGGCATCCCACGGCGAGAGGCTGCGAATGCCGTAAGTGACGTAAAGCTCCGCCCAGACCTTCCCCACTACCTGCTTGATCTGCTCCATGGTCAGCATAGTGTGCGGCAGGCTCGCCGCCAGCAGCTGATTGGGCCGGACACTGTCGTCGGTTCCTTCCGCCGAAACCACGTCGCTGAGGTACCCGCCGCCCTCATTCCAAAATTTATGCTGAAAGTGCTTCTTGATTTTTTCCGGCAGCCCCGTAAAAGCAGCCTCTTTCCCCAGCAGTTTGGAAATGGTGTTGAAAACCTGCAGGGCATTATACCAGAGGGCGTTAATCTCAACGGCCTTGCCGTGGCGGGGCGTCACCACCCAGTCGTCCACCTTGGCGTCCATCCAGGTCAGTTGGATATGGGGCGACCCGGCGCTGAGCAAACCGTCCTCGTCCATGGCAATATTATATTCCGTGCCCGCCATATACCAGTGGATAATGTCCTTGACTGCCGGGTAAAGGCATTCCCGGACAAAGGCCAGATCGGCTGTGTATTCAAGGTATTTATAAACCGCGTTGATAAACCAGAGGGAAGCGTCCACAGTGTTGAACACCGGGTCGTTAGCGCCGTCAAAGAAAGCGTTGGGCATCAGGCCTTCGCGGCAGTGGTGCACAAAGGTCTCCAGGATTTCCCTTGCCTCCTGAAACCGCCCGGTCACCAGGGTCAGCCCGGGCAGGGCGATCATCGTATCCCGGCCCCAGTCGGCAAACCAGGGATAGCCGGCTATAATGGTCTTTTTGCCTGTTGAGGAGCGCTGGACAATAAACGCGTCAGCCGCCAGCGCCAGGCGCCTGGTCAGGTGATCGGCCCCGCCGGCCGGATCAACAATTTTGCTGATCCGTTCCCTTTCGTTTTTCAACAACTGGGCGCCATTGATACTGCCGGTGTCGGCAGTGGCGGCAATCACGGAAAATTCCTTAATTTCCCCGGCGGCGAAGGCTATCTCAAAATAACCCGGTTTATATAAATCCTCGTGGGGATTTTCACCCCTTTCTTCCTCAACGGCGTATGCCAGCGAATTGAACCACTCGCCCTCCTGCACGTAGAGGCCCGCGTCACAGGCCAGTTTCAAGGGGGGCATGCCCTCCCTGCTCCTGATTGAAACGGAAGCCCCGGCCGCCGTCTGATCAAAATCTATTTCGCCCTGATGGGTAATGAAGTGGTGCCCCCGGCAGTTGATCAGGGGGGTCAGCCTGAGCACACCGGGCATGGCGCCGTTTTGCACCCGGTATAATATAATGGTGGTATTGGCGCCGTATACCATAAACACGGTTTTTTCCAGAAAAACATCGCTGAAACTGTATGTAAAGGTGGGAAACGGATCAATCCTGACCTGCTGCAGGTGAATAAAACCGAGTTCGGCGAAACCGGAGGCGTACTGGTTTGTGGCCAGATTGTAGGCGCATGGGCCGCTTAAAAAGCGCTCGTCCAATTTGCTCAGGTGAACGACCCGCCGGCCCGGAGGTTTGTGGGCCGCAATCAGCAAACCGTGGTATTTGCTTGTGTTGGCATTAATAATGGTGCCGGAGGCGTAACCGCCGATGCCGTTGGTAACCAGCCATTCCTTTTGCGCCCCTTGCTCCAAGGTGCGCCAGTCATTTTTGCCGAAGAAATACATTTATGACCACCCCTTCCCACTAGAATGATCAGAGGCCTGTCAATTTATTCTGTTTATGTACCGGCCGGTATCGGATAGTGATAAAAATTCTGCCGGGATACAAGGCAGCGGCGCCTTGTCAGCAAAGAAATTTGCCCGGGGCGGCCGGCAAAAGCATGCAACCCTGCTCAGGTTCACCCTTTTGATGGGACAGGACACACCTCTCTTTTGGGAGTTGGCCTGGAGCCGAGGTATATCCCCGATTACAGCGGGGTTGAGTCGTGTCTCCCTTCCGCTAAGGACCTTTGCATCGGGGCAAACTCAGGTTTAAAGGCCGCCGCTGATCCACAATTCCCCTTCGGTGTCAGCTTATGCTTGCAGGACAAATTTCTCCAGCGCCTCTACTACACCGTCACCGTATGAGGAGGATGTCACGTAATCAGCAAATTCCTTAATTTCCTGTCTTGCGTTGGCCACCACCACCCCCAGTCCGGCGTATTCCAGCATGTCCAGGTCGTTGTACCCGTCTCCCACAGCCATGATTTCCTCCCGCTTAATGCCGAAATGCCCGGCCAGAAAAGCCAGGGCCTGCCCTTTGCTAGCCTCAATGTGGGCAAACTCGAGAAAATGCGGCTTTGATTTGCTGACGGTAATTTTCCCTTCATAAAGGGGGGCCAGTTCGTCCTTCAGCCGGTCAATCAGGGGTTCCTGCGCTATGGCGATAATTTTTGTCGGATCGCGGTCCAGGTATTCCAGCAGGTCACCTACAAATTCAGCCTCCACCCCGGCTATGGCGGCATAACGGCGCCCCGCCTCGTCGTCGCGCTCCATCAGCAGGCGATCGTCCAGGTAGCCGTTCAGGTGATAACCGTATTGATGGATCCTGGCGATAATTTCCCTGGCGTATGCCAGCGGCAGCGGCTTGTCAACCAGCACCTCTCCCGAAAGGGAATTTTTCACCAGGGCGCCCTGGTAGGTGATCAGCGGGATGTCGATGCCCAGTTCCCCCGCAATCCGCGCCGCCGATTGATACATGCGTCCTGTGGAAACCGTGAAGTAGACCCCAGCGGCCCGCACAGCGGCCACAGCCTCCTTCACCCGTCCGCTAACCTGCAAATCCGGCGAAAGCA
>CAYMJG010000004.1:34194-58755 GCA_964390855.1 uncultured Eubacteriales bacterium
GTGGTACAGGGGGACGGTTCTCTTGTACCGCTTTTGTACTGTTTCTTTGTGACACTAGTCTACCGGCCCCCTCTGAACCATACCTTTACTTAGACCCAGGACTCCGGCTATTTGTCTAATCGAAAGATTGGATCTCGTTCTTAGCTCTTTAATCAGCTCATTCCTCAAGGTCATATTTTTTCTTTCCCGCAACGACTCCCTGCTCCTGCCAGCTTTTTCCAAGAAACTATCCACAAAGGGGCGGGATTTTCTCTCATCTATTTCAACATCGTCCTGATCAATATAATCATCAAAAACATCGTCTGTAGCCTGTCTGGAAAATTCCGCAAAAAGGACCACCGCTCTGGCTTCATTTTCAGAAAACATTCCCAGGACGGTATCCCTGTGTATTCCCGCCAGGTCAAGGCTTTTCCTGCCCAAATATAAATTGAAACTGCTCCACCTGTATTGCGAGGCGTCATTTACTATTCCCGCTTTGATAGGGTTGTTGTGAACATACCTAACGGCAGCCAGCAGATAACGGTCGCTTTCAATGTTTTCACTCCTATACCTGTCCTGCAACAGGTGCCCAACCCGTTTGTATTTAGTGTTAAAATAGTATGCGTAGCTGGTGTTAATTCTTTTCATTATACGGGATATGGCCTCCGCGCCTTCGTTAATCAGCAGATGCACGTGGTTATCCATCAAACAATAGGCGTACAGCAACCATTTCTTTTCTTCGTTTTTGGCGCGGATGATGTTCAAAAACCTTTCTCTATCTTGATCTTCAAGAAAAATATCTTTTTTCTCATTTCCCCTCAGCATTATGTGATAAATTTTACTATTACTTAGCTCCCTTGCCCTCCTCGGCATAGCGACAACCACCTCCAATAGCGGCTATGAAAATTATACCACAGAATAAAAAATATGCCTCCCCAAGATGTGTGCAAAACGATACAGAGGAACCGTCCCACCGTACCGAAAAATATGCCTCCCCAACATGCAGACAAAACGATACGGAGGAACCGTCCCCTTGTACTGTTTCTGTTTTACTTGTGGAAGAATTCATATACGGATTGGGCGGATTTTTTGGTCATGCCCGGCGCCGCGGCCAATTGTTCCGGGGTGGCTTTTTCAATTTCCCGCAGGGAGCCAAAGGCTTTTAGCAGGGAGCGGCGGCGTACCTCGCCAATGCCTTCCACCTCGTCCAACAAGGACCTCAGGCTGGCCTTGCCCCTGATATTACGGTGGTAGGACAGGGCGAAGCGGTGGGCTTCATCCCGTAGGCGCTGCAGCAAACGCAGGGCCGGGGAATCCCTGTTGATTACGATCGGTTCTGATTGGCCCTCGGCAAACACCTGCTCTTCTTCTTCGGCCAGGCCAAATGCAGGGATATGATCAAATCCCAGCTCCCGCATCACATGGCGGGCGGCGGAAAGCTGCCCCTTGCCCCCGTCAATAATCACCAGGTCGGGCAGTATGAAAAATTTGGCCTCCTTGCTGGAAATCAGGCCTGAATTTAACAGCCCCTGCTCCTCGGCCGCCCTTTTAAAGCGCCTGCCCAGGACCTCCCGCATTGAGGCGAAATCATCAGGCCCCTCAACTGTGCGGATCCTGAAACGGCGGTACTGTTCGTTAGCGGGTTTGCCATCAATGAAGACAACCATTGAGGCGACACTGTTGGTCCCCTGGGTGTTGGATATGTCATAGCACTCCATGCGGCGGGGCGATCCCGCCAGGCCAAGTACCGCCGCCAGTCCGGCCAGCGCCCCGGCAGTGTCTTCCCGGCGCGCCGTCTCCTCCGCAAGGCGCTGCTCCAGGGTCAGCCGGGCGTTGGCGGCCACCATCTCCACCAGCTTTTTTTTGGCGCCGCGCCGGGGCGCCTTTAGGGTTACTTTAAAGCCTCTTTTGCCCGTCAGCCATTGTTCAATCACCGCCCGTTCGTCTCCTGCCTCATCCGCCAGAAGCACTTCCCCCGGAACGAAGTCGACGTCCGTGTAATACTGCTTGAGAAACGAGGTGATTATTTCCGGCTGGGCGATTCCTTCCACCCCGCGCAGGATAAACTGCTCCCTGCCGATAAGCTTGCCGCCGCGCACAAAAAACACCATAACGCAGGCTTCGTCCTGTTCCCCGCCTCCAGCCGCGGCTACCACATCCTGGTCTTCAAAACCGCCGGTGATAATTTTTTGCCGCTCAACCACTTCCCGCACAGCCTGCAACTGATCCCGCAGGCGGGCCGCCAGCTCAAAGTCCAGGTCCCGCGCCGCCTTTTCCATCCGGACCGCCAGCCGTTTGGCCAGGTCCTCCTGCCTTCCCTCCAGGAACAGACATATCTCGTTGATCATGGCCCTGTACCTGTCTTTGTCCACCTGGCCGGCGCAAGGGCCGAGGCAGCGCTCGATATGGTAATTCAGGCACGGCTTCTGCCTTAAAGGCGGCTCCTTTTGATTGCAGGTGCGGAAGGGGAAAATCCTTTTCAGCAGGCGCAGAGTCTCATTCACCGCTCCCACCCTGGTATAGGGGCCGAAATACCTGGAGCCGTCCTTAACGTGGCGGCGGGTGATCATCACCCGCGGAAAATTTTCGGCCAACGTTACCTTGAGGTAAGGGTAGCTTTTGTCATCCTTATACATCACATTGTAACGGGGACGGTGCTCTTTGATCAGGTTCTGCTCCAGGATCAGCGCTTCCACTTCCGAGTCGGTAACTATAATATCAAAATCAGCCACCCTCTCCAGCATCACCTTTGTTTTCGGCGGGTGCTGGGCACCCGGCTGAAAATAGGAACGGACCCTGTTCTTAAGCGAAAGGGCCTTGCCGACGTAAATTATTTTTCCTTTGTGATCACGATATAGGTAAACCCCCGGCCTGGCCGGCAGCAGTTTTAGTTTTTCTTCCAACTGCACTATAAGCACCACTTTCACACAAGCAGTACAAAGGCAGTACAAGGGGACGGTTCTCTTGTACCGTTTTCTTAGGCAATAACCGGGATTATACCCCGGCTGATGGACGAGAACGGGAGAGCATGGAAAACCGGTGTGATATCATTAGTGTCATTAGTGGATGTCCACTAATGATACTAAGTGGTACAACAGAACCGTCCCCTTGTACTACTTGGACTATTTGAGTAGCTTTTGTAAAAACATGCCGGTGTATGAGCCCGGCGTCTGGGCTATTTCTTCCGGCGTACCGGCGGCCAGCACCTGCCCGCCGCTGTCCCCGCCTTCCGGTCCCAGGTCAATGATGTGGTCGGCAGTCTTGATCACGTCCAGGTTGTGTTCGATCACCACAACGGTATCGCCGGCGTCTACCAGCCGGTGCAGCACCTGCAGGAGCCTGTCGATATCGGCCGTGTGCAGGCCGGTGGTCGGTTCATCGAGGATGTAGAACGTCTTGCCGTTGGATCTCCTGGAAAGTTCCGTGGACAGCTTCACCCGCTGGGCCTCGCCCCCGGAAAGGGTGGGCGCCGGCTGCCCCAGGCGGATATATCCCAGGCCCACGTCCTGTAGCGTTTTCAATTTGCGGTGTATCTTCGGTATGTTCTGGAAAAAATCTACCGCCTGATCCACAGTCGAATCCAGCACGTCAGCGATATTTTTCCCCTTGTACCTGACCTCCAGGGTCTCCCTGTTATAACGCAAGCCCTTGCAGACCTCGCAAGGCACATAGACGTCCGGCAGGAAATGCATCTCAATCTTGATAATGCCGTCCCCCCGGCAGGCTTCGCAGCGGCCGCCCTTGACGTTGAAGCTGAAGCGCCCGGCCTTGTACCCGCGCATTTTGGATTCCGGGGTCTGGGCGTACAAATCCCGGATGTCATTGAACACACCCGTGTAGGTGGCCGGGTTGGAGCGGGGGGTGCGCCCAATCGGCGACTGGTCTACGTCAATCACCTTGTCCAGCAGCTCAATGCCCCGGACGCCCCGGTTTTCCCCGGGCTGGGTTTTCGCCCGGTGCAGCTCCTGGGCCAGTTTGCGGTACAAGATGTCGTTAACCAGGGTGCTTTTGCCCGATCCCGACACACCGGTAACACAGGTAAAAACCCCCAGGGGGAAGGCTACATCAATATTCTTTAAATTATTTTCGGCAGCGCCCAGAACCTCAACATATTTGCCATTTAACGGGCGGCGGCGGGCGGGCACGGGGATAGACAGCTTGCCGCTCAGGTACTGGCCGGTAATTGAATCCGGGGATTGCGCGATATCCTTGCAGGTGCCGGTGGCGACCACCCGGCCGCCGTGCTCTCCCGCGCCGGGCCCGATATCTATAATATGGTCGGCCGCCAGCATGGTGTCCTCGTCGTGTTCAACCACGATTAGCGTGTTCCCCAGATCCCGCAGCCGTTCCAGGGTCCCCAGCAGCCGCTGGTTGTCCCGCTGGTGCAGGCCGATACTGGGTTCATCCAGTATATAAAGGACGCCCATCAGGCCGGAGCCAATCTGGGTGGCCAGCCTGATGCGCTGGGCCTCGCCGCCGGCCAGGGTGCCGGCGGCCCGGTCCAGGGTCAGGTAATCCAGCCCGACATTAACCAGAAAACCCAGGCGTTCGTTGATTTCCTTTAAAATTTGCCTGGCGATAATCTGTTCACGGCCGGTTAATTCAAGCCCGTTAAAAAAATTTTTCGCCGCCAGCACAGAAAGGCCGGTGACCTCTGATATGGACCGCCCGCCCATCTTTACCGCCAGGGCCTCCGGCTTAAGCCTGGCGCCGCCGCAGGCCGGACATAACCTGCTGCTCATGTATTGTTCGATATCCTCACGCTGGCTCTCAGAGGCAGTCTCCCGGTGACGCCGGGCCAGGTTGTTAATTACCCCTTCAAACGGCACATGCATCTCATGCTTGCGTCCGTAATAATCGTTCTGCAAAACAAAATGAAAACGCCGGCCGCGGGTGCCGTACAATATCACATCCAGGTGCTCGGGCGCCAGCTTCTCCACCGGCGTGTCCGTGCTGAATCCATAATGTCCGGCAATCCCATCCAAAAATTGGTACGAATACCCTCCCCTGGGCCAGCTGTCGATGGCGCCCTGGGCCAGTGACTTGCTTCTGTCCGGGATCACCAGATCCGGATCAATTTCTCGCTTGAACCCCAGGCCGGTGCATTCCGGACAGGCGCCGTATGGGCTGTTAAAAGAAAAGAGCCGCGGTGAAATCTCACTAATGTTGATCCCGCATTCCACACAGGCAAAATTTTCGCTGAAGGTGATTTCTTCACCGCCGGCTATGGCTGCCGCCGCCACGCCCCCGCCCTGTTTTAAAGCTGTTTCCAGGGAGTCGGCCAGCCTCCTGGCGGCGCCCGGACGGATGATGGTCCGATCCACCACCACCTCGATGGTGTGTTTTTTGTTTTTGTCCAGCTTGATCTCTTCCGACAAGTCCAGCACTTCGCCGTTTACCCTGACCCGGACGAAGCCGCTGCGGCGGACATCTTCGAAAACCTTGAGGTGCTCGCCTTTTTTTCCCCGCACCACGGGCGACAGGATCTGCAGCCGCGTGCCTTCCGGCAGGGACATCAACTGATCCACCATCTGCTCCACCGCCTGGCTGGTAATCGGCCGGCCGCAGCCGGGGCAGTGCGGCCGGCCAACCCTGGCGTAAAGCAGCCGCAGGTAGTCGTAGATCTCCGTCACTGTCCCCACCGTGGAGCGGGGGTTGTGGCTGGTGGTCCTCTGATCTATGGAAATAGCCGGGGAAAGGCCTTCGATATAATCCACGTCCGGCTTGTCCATTTGCCCCAGAAACTGGCGGGCGTATGCCGAAAGCGACTCCACGTAACGTCGCTGGCCCTCGGCGTAGATCGTGTCAAAAGCCAGAGACGACTTGCCCGATCCGGACAAACCCGTGATCACCACGAATTTGTCGCGGGGAATCTCCACATCGATATTTTTCAGGTTATGGGCGCGGGCGCCCTTGATTACAATTTTGTCCAGCATAAGTTGCTCCTTAGTAATGTCAGGGTGATGTCAGGGGGACGGGGTTGTTGACACTTTTTTTAGTGATGTCAGGGGGACGGGGTTGTTGACACTTTTTTTAGCAATTGGGCGCAGTGGCTTCAGCCCGCCCAACCCGCCCAAGGATGTGCGGCTCAAGCCGCACCTGGAACCCAACACATCGACGGGACGGCTGTGATGGCGCCGTTGAAACCCCTCACATTAACCTCCCCCAGACACATTTGGCGCCGGCAATAGGGCTGCGCTGTCGGGAACGGCGGGGCCGAGGCCCTTTTCTCCCCGCAGTTGCAGGCGCAGTTCGATAATCACGTCCCTGATCTGCGCCGCACGCTCGAAAGCCAGCCGGCGCGCCGAATCGCGCATCTCTTTTTCCAGAGCGGCGATGGTCTTTTTCAGTTGGGATTTGGTCATCTTTTTGCCGGGGCCGGGCGCCGCCTGGTAGAGGGCGGCGGGTTCGGCCACGTGGGTGGCCTCAATCACGTCGCGCACCGACTTGCGGACAGTTTCCGGTGTAATGCCGTATCTCTCGTTGTAGGCCATCTGCACCCCGCGCCTGCGGTTTGTTTCCGATATGGCCTTGTTCATGGAGTCCGTGACCCTGTCTGCGTACATGATCACTTTTCCTTCCACGTTGCGGGCCGCCCTGCCGATGGTCTGGATCAGCGATCTTTCCGACCGCAGGTAACCTTCCTTGTCCGCGTCCAGGATGGCCACCAGGCTCACTTCCGGCAGGTCCAGTCCCTCCCGCAGCAGGTTGATCCCCACCAACACGTCGAACACGCCCAACCGCAGGTCCCGCAGGATCTCCATCCGTTCGATAGTCTTGATATCCGAGTGCAGGTAGCGCACCTTGATGCCGATTTCACTCAGGTAGTCCGTCAGGTCCTCGGCCATTTTTTTAGTCAGGGTAGTCACCAGGACCCTTTCGCTGCGCCCCACCCGCAGGCGTATTTCCGCCAAAAGGTCATCAATCTGGCCCTGTGACGGGCGCACTGAAATTTCCGGGTCTATCAGCCCGGTGGGGCGGATAATCTGCTCCACCACCCGGGAGCAGTTTTTTAGTTCGTATGGCCCGGGCGTCGCTGATAAATAAACTACCTGGTTCAGACGCCCGGCAAATTCCTGAAAGGTCAGGGGGCGGTTGTCAAAGGCCGAAGGCAGGCGGAATCCGTATTCCACCAGCGCTTTCTTGCGGGAGCGATCGCCCTCGTACATGGCCCCCACCTGGGGCACGGCCACGTGGGACTCGTCAATAAACATTACAAAATCTTTTGGAAAATAGTCCAGCAGGGTATAAGGGGGCTGTCCGGGCGCCCGGCCTGTTAAATGGCGCGAATAGTTTTCAATGCCGCTGCAAAAACCCATTTCACGCATCATTTCCAGATCGAAGTTGGTCCGCTGCTCCAGGCGCTGCGCTTCCAGAAGATTTCCCCCGGCCCGCAGCATCGCCAGCTGTTCCTCCAGTTCGGCCCCGATAGTGGTTATGGCGCGTTCCATAATTTCGCTGGAGGTGGCATAGTGACTGGCCGGGAAAATGGACACGTGGCTGCGCTCCCCCAGCACCTCACCGGTGAGCACGTCAAACTCCAGCATCCTTTCCACATCATCACCGTTAAAGTCCACCCTGATTGCTTTTTCTGAAGCAGAGGCAGGGAAAATCTCCAGCACGTCGCCCCTGACCCTGAATTTGCCCCGGATAAAATTGATGTCGTTGCGCTCATACTGGATGCTGACCAGCTTGCGCAGCACATCTTCCCGGTCGTAGCTTTGCCCCCGGCGCAGGGAAAGAACCAGAGTGCTGTATTGCTCCGGATCGCCCAGCCCGTAAATGCAGGAAACGCTGGCCACGATAATTACATCCCGGCGCTCAAAGAGGGCGCAGGTGGCGGAGTGGCGCAGTTTATCGATTTCGTCGTTCACAGAAGAGTCCTTCTCGATATAAGTGTCCGTATGCGGGATGTAAGCCTCCGGCTGGTAGTAATCATAATAGCTGACAAAATACTCAACCGAATTGTTGGGGAAGAACTCCTTAAACTCACCGCAAAGCTGCGCGGCCAGGGTCTTGTTCGGCGCCAGCACCAGGGCCGGCCGCTGCAGCGCCTGGATCACGTGGGCCATGGTAAAGGTTTTGCCGGTACCGGTAGCGCCCAGCAAAACCTGGCCCTGCCGTCCGTTCTTAAGCCCCTCCACGAGAGCGGTGATGGCCTCGGGCTGATCCCCCCTGGGAATGTATTCGGATTCTATCTTGAATTTACGCATGGATTTCACCTTCAATTTCTCTACTATAAATAGTATACCATAAGGAGCCACGGCCCAAAAGTATGTTCTGCTGCCAGCCTGGTTGCGGGGCAGTGGGGAAGATTAGGGGGTGTTTGTTTTTTGGAAACCTGCCGTCAGATGCCGGATGCCGGACTTTTTGGTGTCGTGCTGTACGGAATGATATTGAACTAGACTAGTCCCAAAAACAGCTGGGATTAAAACAATTTGACAGGATTAACTGGATTTAGCTGGATTTACCGGATTTGAAAGAGGATAAAACATGCGGCTTGTTGAGCCTGAACCCCGGGGGTTTTAAACAGTGGGGCTTAAAACAGAGTCTCAATCGGGGACATTCCTCCGACCCCAAAGGAATACCCATTAGAGAGGTGTGTCCCCGTTCCTTTGTCTTAGTCTCACTGTCCATTTGTTTTAACTTTCGCGCCTAAGCGGTGTGTCTGTTATATAAATAAAGAAGGGCCCGGTTGCGGCCGGGTCCTCACTTTTTTCCGAAAAACACGCGGCTCAAATTAATCTGGCTGCCGCCGCCTCTAGCCTTTGCCTTTGCCCTGTCCTCCGCCGCCTTCCTGGCCCCCGCCTTCACCACCGCCCTCAGTTGTCTCAATTTTTTTAATTTCACCGTTGATCTGCATTTCTATTGTCTTTCCTTCCTGGGTGGTAATCTTCAGTGTGGTTTTTTTGCCGCCCTCCTCGCCACCGCCGCCCTGTCCCTGGCCGCCCGATTGCTTATTTTGATCGCCCTGCTGACCTTGCTGCTGACCCTGTTGGCCCTGCTGGCTTTGTTGACCTTGCTGGCCCTGTTGACCCTGCTGTCCTTGCTGTCCCTGCTGCCCCTGGCTCTGGCTCTGGCGCTGCTCCAGCAGGTAGGCATCATTCCTGGTAACCAAACGCACCGGCGTTATTTTTGCCGGGACGTCAAAACTGCCGTTCCTAACCCGGCTGTCATTCTGCCAATGCCCGGTAGTAGCCAGGCTTACCGCCGCATCAAAGGCGTGCTGCGCAATTACCTCGGGCATAACATCGATTTCCGCATCATGATCCCCCGCCATCAGGGCCCCTATCGACTTTTGATCGGCGCCGGCGCCTATGGTGATCACCTTATCGCTTAAGCCGCTGTTTTTGAGCAGTTCGGCGGCAGCGGCGGCCATGCGGCTGTCCGTAGCCGCAACCGCATCTATTTTGTTGCCCGTTGAGGCCAGGATCTGCTCCAGGGTAGAAGAGGCCGCCTGCGGGTCCCCCTGGGGATGGTCTTTCGCCAGCACTACCTCTATCCCGGGCTTGTCTTTCAGATTCCGCAGCAGGGAGGAACTGATATCAGCTGAGATCTGGTCATTTTTATCACCCTGCAGGATCACCGTTTTCAACGCGGCCGCGCGCCCCTGGGCCGCGCCGAGCAGGTAACGGGCCTGCAGTTCCCCCGTTCTGTCATGGTCGGATGTGATATAGCCGTCGACAGGGGCGTCCACCGGCAGTGTTTCCAGCGCCAGGACCTTTATATTCGCCTGGCCCAGCTTGCGGACTATTTTGGAACCGGTGGCGGGATCCACCGGCTGCAGGATTACTGCCTTGATCTCCTGGCTCAAAAGCTGTTCAATATCTTTTTCCTGCCGGCTGGGATCATTTTTGGCGTCCAGCCAGGTGATATTTACCTTTTGCCGGCTTGCCTCCTGGTTTTGCCCGCCTTGTTGCCCGCCCTGTTGTCCCTGAGCCTGGCTCTGACCCTGCCCGTTGCCCTGCCTGGCCGACATAGTATTTTTGATAACCTGGTTGCCATCCCTTTCCATATCTGCAAAACTAACGGCTATCTTGATTTCCTTGCCGCTGTTGATCAGGGATTTTTTCTGTGGCTGGGATTTCCCGGCGCACCCGTATAAAAAAATGGCGCCGGCAATAATTATCAGCAGAAGTGTAAACACCTGGATCCGGCATGTTTTTTTCAAGACCCTCAACCCCATTCATTAGCCTGCCTTTATTATGTCTGAAAGGGTGTCTAAATATTGAGGGGAATGTCGAACGAAAAACCTGACAACTATTGTAAGGTTATGTAATAAGCCCTTTTATTTCCCAAATGAAATATCTATAATAGTGACGAGGTGATTATTTTATGAATATCATGTCAGCAATTAAAACCCTGACACAGTCTGAAATATTCAGGGTAAAAGAAACGCTTGACGGTTCCACCGCCCCGGATCTGGTAAGGGATATTGAATGCGCCCGGAGGGAATGGCAACTGGCTCTCAAGGAGATAGACTATGCCGACAGGGATCTGGACGGGCATGTTATTTTTAAGATCAACTCAACCGAGCGGCGCTATATGGCTCTGTTGGAGCAGGCCAGAAAAGAAGGCATGTGCGCCTGGCCGGAACTATCACAATTCCCCTTTGCGGATGAAATCGAAGCCGCTCCGGACAGCGGGAAAAACGAGGCGCTTTGTGCGGAGTGAACCGCCCTCAATAGGCGGGACACAGGCGCCCGCACTGCGGGGAGCAGGGCGGGAGGAGAAGCTGGAGGCAGGCAGGATGCCGCCGGCAAATACCCGGAGACAAGGTGCGGGGAAGCGGGTCCCGAATCAAACCCCGCTTTTTTGCTGATTGTTTATTCTAATATACTCATCCCTGATTTTTTGAAAGTCCTCCCAGACAGGGCGTTTTTTGCCCGGATCCCGCAGCAGCGCCGCCGGATGATAGGTGGGCATTATTTTTATGCCGCTCTTGCTCTGCAGCCACTGCCCCCTTGCCCTAGTAATCCGGGCCCGGGGATCTACCAGATTTTGCAGCGCGGTTGCCCCCAGCAGGACAATCAGCGCCGGGGAAAGCAATTCAATCTGCCGGTACAGCCAGGGCAGACACTGGCCGGCCTCCTCCGGCCGGGGCGCCCTGTTTCCGGGCGGCCGGCATTTAACTATGTTGGCGATGTAGGTGTGCTCATGCCTTTCCAGGCCGATTGCCCCCAGGATCTGGTCCAGAAGCTGCCCGGCTTTGCCGGCGAAGGGCCGGCCCAGCCTGTCCTCTTCGGCGCCCGGCCCTTCACCAATCAACATCAGCCCGGCCGCCGGGTTTCCCTCCCCGAACACAACACCGGAGCATCCGTCCCGCAAAGAGCAACGGCGGCAGACCATGGCCATTTCTTTCAATTCTTCCAGTCTTTCAACGCGGCTTAAGTCGTGATCCGCGCTATACGGCACCTTGTTCAAAGCCCTACCCCCCGGTTCCGGCACGATTATGTCCCTCGCCGGTTAAAATAGCCGGCGTGGATTTTCGTCCAAAGTTTTTTCAGCCGGCGTCCCAGGGGACCGGCTGAGTATAGCTCCATATATTTGCTTTCATTGCTTTCCGGCACCGGTGTCACCCCCCAGGGTTTCCCCGATTCGGGCGGCCTGACAAGGGTGTTTTTGGCGGCGCCGGCAGAATGGCTCAGATAATCAACACTTGCCGGCAGAAAGGAAGACTGCAGCAGGTTATAAAATTCAGTCCTGCCGTCAAACCTGACCCCGTTTACCGCCGTAACGACGTCCCCAGGGCGCAGGCCGGCCCGCCAGAACGGCCCGTCCGGCTGGACGTCCAGAATCCTCATTCCCTCCTCAGCCGGAACATAAACCGGTTTTCCCTTGAACTCGAGCCATCTGCCGATAGCGATGACGCCCTCATGTCCGAGCGGTGAGAAAACCGCCGCCAGCAGCGCCACCACCCGGTAATGCCCGGCGGGCACGGCCAGCGCCAGCAGGATCAAGCTGTACAGACCGAGAAAAATGGCGGACAGCCGGCTTTTTTCAACGGGGCTGCGGGCAATGGCGATGTCACCGTAACCCAGTCCGGCCAACAGCGGCAGCAGGGCAAAGGTGAGGTTCCGCGGGTCCGTCGCCACACCGGGCGTAATCAATGGCCACCAGTCGGGCATTTCAATGCCGCCCCCGGCCGCGCTCCCGCCGATTACCGCCAGCGCCACTATCGGGATGGGCCAGAATCTTTGCAGGGTAAAGCCGCCGACGATTTCCCCTTTGTGCCCTTTGATATAGGCCGGTACCGCCCCCAGGTGGCCGCTGACAAGGATCAGGAAACTTTCGACCATATGCAGCACAGCCACCAGGGCCAGGATCTGGGAAACATTGATCTGTGGGATTCCGAAAATTAGATTTGACAGGGCCAGGATTCCCCCCGCGTAGGCAAAACATATAAAACGGATGTTAATCATCATTAGCAGTATGGCCACCGGCCACAGGTAGTACAGTTCACCGGAGATAGTGAGGCCGATGAAAATAACCAGAAAACTGACTAATAGACCGCCGAGCAGGCCGTAGCCGATAGCCGTTATAAAATCCCTCTTTAAACGCCCGGCCCTGACCCCGAAAAAGCCTTCCCTCATCTTTTCCATCCGGTTATACTGGACGGCGATAATGGCGCATACAACCAGGAACAAAAAGAGATAGGCCGGGTCAAGAAAAGCCTGTAGAAAAGCCTGCAGGATTAATGGGATTAACTCCAGAAAGGGGAACAAAAATCTTCACCTCGCCGTGCAAGAGTGGTGTCAGGGGGACGGGGTTGTTGACACCTTTTCCGGCGAACCCCCACCCTCTGCCGTGGATACGCTTGTGTAATACCGCATACGGGTTGCTGGGAACCTGATGCGCGGCTGAAGCCGCGCCTGCAACTGCACCGGCGGATGCACCGGCAGGGTGCGTCGGCATGCGTCAACGGTAGCACCGCAGGGTTGCATCGTAAGGTTGCGCCAACTGTTGCACCGGCAAGGCGCACCGGCGGTTACACCAGCAATTGGCGTGACGTTGTTCAGCTGTGCCCGCGGCGCGGGGGAAAGGTCCCCCTTGTGCATGTAAAGAAACCGCAGGCGCTCATCCCGCGGCAGTGAAGTTGTGCTAACCCGCTATCATCTGTTTCATAATTTCAAGCGCCCGATCCAGCTGCGGGTCGTGGGGTGGGTCCTGCGCCGGTACGGCCACATCCGGTTCTATCCCTTTCAGGTTGATGTCATTTTTTTTGGGCGTCAGGTACCTGGCAGTCGTCAGCTTGAGCCCGGCCCCATTGTCCAGCTGGAACAGGGTCTGGACGACGCCTTTGCCGAACGTCTTTGTCCCCACCAGAGTGCCCGCGCCGGTGTCCTTTACCGCGCCGGCCAGAATCTCAGCAGCGCTGGCGCTGCCTCCGTTGATTAAAACAACCAGGGGCAAGTCAATTGTCCGCCCCTCGGAGGAAAATTCCTGATCCCGCCCGGTACGGTAATCTATATATACTATGGGGCCTTTGGGAATAAAATTCCTGGCTACGTTAACAGCAGAAGTCAATTCGCCACCCGGGTTGTCCCTGAGGTCCAGGATCAGGCCCTTTATTTTACTGCCCTGCAGGCTTGACAGGACGGCCCGCATCTCTTCCGGCGTCCGTTCCGTAAACTGGCTGGTCATTATATAGCCGATACTTGAATTGCTGATTACCTTCCCCTCTACCGTGGGCACACTGACCTCTTCTCTGGCAATGTTGGGAAACTGCAGGGTATTTCCCTGCCTTTCCACAGTCAGGCTGATAATTGACCCCACCGGTCCCCTCATCAGGCTTACTGCCGTTTCCAGGTCGATCCCCCTGGCATCAGTGTCGTTAATCCTGGTAATCAGGTCCCCGGCTTCGATACCCACTCTGGCAGCCGGTGTCCCCTGGTAAGCGCGAACAACCGTCAAGCTCTGGTCCTTTACGCCTACAAGAATGCCCAGGCCGCCAAAAGAACCTTTGATTTGTTCCTGCAGCATGGCAAAGGTTTCGGGCTCCAGGTAAACGGAATACGGATCGTTCAGTGATTCAACGATCCCCTTCATCGCCCCCTCGATCATCTGGTCCGAACCCACCGGTTGCAGGTACTGTGTCCTGACAATCGCCACTACCTTGACCAGGTTGCTGACATGCTTATAATTGGCGGCAACAAAAACACCCAAAATAATAAAAACGGCAATAATCAAAATCGCCGGGGCTTTTAGCCGCCTGTCGCCCGAGCCGCTTGAAAACTTGTTGTAACCCAAGGTACCAACACCTGCTCTTTATCTAGATACGTTATTATACTACATCAATATGGTAAACATGTCCAACATAATAATTTACCAGTTATTATTCGAAAAATATGCAAAAAAAATACCCGGCTATCCGGGAAACGGCGGTTCCGGCGCCGGGCACCCGCTAACCGGGGCCGGTGCGCCAACGGCTGCCGCCGGGACGCCCGTAATAACTCCGGCCTCCCTTAAAACTGTACTGGCCTGATTAAAAGCCGCATAGGTATCAGGTGGGGTGATGTATTGAGGGGAAAGGTAAAAACAGGAAAAACATCCGTTTGCTTTCTACTGGTTTTAGGTTTATTAGCATTGGTGTTGGCGGTACCAGGCGCCGTACACAAAAGAGGGGCTGTGGCGCCGGATGACACGATAATTTCCTCAGAAGCTAAGAATAGCGACCTATACAAAGAAATCCAGGGGATCTGTGAAGAGTATAGAATTGAGCCCATCGACGCCACAGTAGACAGGGTATGGAAGGCAATACCCGGGTACAACGGGTTGGAGATCGATATTGACGCCAGTTATATGGAAATGCGGGCGGGCGGCAAACTCGATAAAAATAGAATCATTTTCAAGGAGATACCGCCCGGGATTCATTTGGCGGACCTGGGCCCGCAGCCGATCTACAGGGGCAACCCGGAAAAACCCATGGCGGCCTTTTTAATAAATGTGGCCTGGGGCAATGAATACCTCCCCGGTATGCTCAAAACCTTGGACGATCACCAGATCAAGACAACATTTTTCTTTGATGGCAGCTGGGTGAAAAAGAACCCGGATCTGGCCGTAAAGATTCATGAAAGTGGTCACGAAATTGGTAATCACGCCTATAGTCACCCTGATCTGCAACTACACTCAAAGGCCCGGACGGTGGAAGAATTATCAAAGACCAATGATATTATTGAAAAAACCCTTGGTGTAAAACCAACCTGGTTTGCCCCGCCAAGCGGCAGTTTTAACGAAATAACGGTGCAGACTGCCCATGAACTGGGCATGAAAACCGTCCTGTGGACGGTAGACACCGTTGATTGGCAAAAACCCGAAACCCGGGAAATGGTTAACCGGGTCGTATCCAAAGTGGAGAATGGCTCAATGATTTTAATGCACCCGACAAAACCCTCTTCGGAAGGGTTGGATGCTATGATAACAAATATAAAAGGGAAGGGATATCAGTTAGGCACGGTTAGCGATCTCATGGATGAAAAACGCTGTTCGCAGTGAGGCGGCCCGGCTGCTTGGGGTCGTACCCCCAGACAATTCTGACAATTTGACACCCGGCAAGCCGGCATCGCCCGCTTGCTTTTCTTCTTTATGCATTCTATCCAGTCTATTCTATAGGGAACTTCATGCGTATGGTCTTTCCCAACTGCCTGCCGTTGCTTGAACTGATATCTTTGTTAATATAAAGATAGTAGTATTGCCCCGCGCTATATGTTTTTTCGGGTTCCACCAGGACTGATTTCCGGTCATCGCTCAGAGACAATTTAACTGGAATAATCCCCCCCAGGGCGTCAACAACGTAGATATTGTTGTTGAGTGTGGCAATGTCTACAGGGGAATTAAAAGTTATCCTCCATATTTTCGCCGGTGGCACATTGTCTTGTTCCCGCGGCCACTCCAAATCCGCGGGCGGCAGCAGCTCGCCTTGCGCAGCGACTGTTTGGTTAACTGCATTATATAAGTTGGCTAATCCACAGCCATCCCATCCGGGCGCTCCCTTGTCGACGGCGGTATCTTTTATTATTGACGCGATTTCGGCAGGGGTCAGGGCGGGGTCGATTGCTTTAATGGCAGAGGCAATACCCGCCGCCATTGGGGCGGCAAAAGACGTCCCACCGTAAGAAACGTAGGAACTGTTCAGACCGGTGGAATATATGTCTTCCCCGGGAGCAACAAGATCAACCCGGTCATTGTGGTTGGAAAACCTGGATATGGCAAGACTTCTGGCTACGGAGCCCACGGAGATCACATTGTCGTACGAGGCCGGGTAGAAAAACTCCTGCGTACCTTCGTTACCCGCCGACGCCACCACTACAATACCGCTTTGCACGGCCCTTTGCACGGCCTCGTTTTCAATATCGGAAAATGAACCGCTGCCCATGCTCAGGTTTAATACGTCGACCCTTTTTTCTATCGCATAATCAATAGCCCTGATAACGTCTGAAACATAAGCAGAGCCCTTATAATTCGCCGCTTGCAGCGGCAGTATTTTTACGTTCAGCCTGCCTGTTACGCCTGCTATACCGGCGCCGTTTCCTGTTTCCGCCGCAATGACGCCGGCCACCCCGGTGCCATGGCCGTTTATATCGTATACATCGCTGCTATTTAATAAAAAATTATATCCGCCGGGGGCAATTCGGCCGGCCAGGTCCGGATGTGTTTTCTCGATACCGGTGTCAATTACCCCCACTGTTACCGCCCTTGCCTGGTATGGCGGTAATATATCCCAGGCTTTTTCAGCCATTATGGCGTCAAGTCCCCACTGGTTTTCATAATAGGGATCGTTGGGGCGTTCGTTTATGCTGAGCAGTTTATTCTTTTCCGCATACAATATGCCGCTGTCTTTTCTGAGCTCTTCAAGCAACCCGCTGACCTGGCCGCTGTCTTTTGCCCGAATGATTTCCAGCCCATTGCCCATAGCCTCACGCTCTTTGATCCTGCCGTCGATGCTGTTGCTGAATTTTTTTTCTTGAAAAAGCGGGGTTTTTTTATATTGGACAATTATTTCAGTTTGTTTTTCGCTCGCCAATTTTTTTTCCAGTTGGATTTTTGCGCTGTCACCGGAGGCGATAGCCGGCTGGTTAAGAGCGGCTAATAATAGTAATATTACAATACTTAGCGCGCACGGACGGAATAGTTTTTTAATTTGCAGAGATCCTCCCCGGCCTAATTCCCACAATTTTAGACCCTTTACAATTTTCTTCAACTGCTTTATGTTTCCATATAAGCGGCTTACATCCTGCCTAAAGTTTCACAAAACATTTATTTTGGGCGTAACCAACTCTATATCCATGCGAATTATGGAAAATATGGCGATAACCGATAAAAATACCTGGGGAAGAAAGGGATTTACTAAAATTAACCGAATTAAGAAGAAATAGATTAAAAAAGAACATCCAGAGGGGGACAGGGATGAATCCAGAACTGAAAAAGGCCCTAATGCTGGTAGGAAAATATTGTGTCCGCAATGTTCCAGATTTCCCCCATCTCCAAAATATTTCACGGCAGGAAGGGCTATTGGTTAAATTTTTCTTTTTCAGCGGCAGTATCACGGGGGTCTATTACCGGACCCTTGACGGGATAGAACTGCTTACCATAAAAAACGGTTTGAATGAACGCAGGTTAAAGCACGTGCTGGCCCACGGACTGGCCTGCCATTTCCTGTATCAAGCCTTCACCCCGCAATCCCATTTAAAAATAATATACAATTCTCCAAAACATGGTTTTGATGAAGAAGCTGATAATTTTGCTTCGGTTCTTCTGGTACCGCCTCAGGCCATGCTTGATTATGGCAGGCGGATTACCCCTGGTGAGATCAGCCGCCGGGCTCAGATCCCGGAATCTCTGGCCCAGAGAAGAATTGATATTGCGGGCAGGTTTCTAATTTAATTTACGGGGTCGTACCGTGCACACTGCCAGTAAAAAGCAAATCCCCCCGAAAGTAAATCTTCGAGGGGGGTGATAACAATTATTAAATTGTCAGAATTGTTTAGGGGTACGACCCCGTAACAAATTTACTGCCTAACCCAAATACCATCCTGATCCTGCAATAAATAAGTTCCGGCTTTTTGGCCACCGTTATTGTACGCTTCAGAAAAATCACCGTAGGATGATATTATTTTTACATTTGCACCGATGGTTACGCTGGTTAGCAGGTTGCGGCTAAATGCCCCGTGCCCAATGGCAGTCACGCTGTTAGGGATGGTTACGCTGGTTAGCTGGTTGCCGGCAAATGCCATATACCCAATGGTAGTCACGCCATTAGAGATGGTTACGCCGGTTAACTGGTTGTTGGTAAATGCAAACTCCCCAATGGTAGTCACGCTATTAGGGATAGTTACGCCGGTTAGCTGATTGTAGGAAAATGCACTGTCCCCAATGGTAGTCACGCTATTAGCGATGGTTATACTGGTTAGCTGGTTGTCGGTAAATGCAAACCGCTCAATGGTAGTCACGCCATTAGGGATGGTTACGCCGGTTAGCTG
Organism: uncultured Eubacteriales bacterium; assembly: GCA_964390855.1. GTDB lineage: Bacteria > Bacillota > Desulfotomaculia > Desulfotomaculales > Pelotomaculaceae > Syntrophopropionicum. The sequence goes on from CAYMJG010000004.1 coordinate 52,653, forward strand.
GTTGCGGGCAAATGCCCCGTTCCTAATGGTAATCACGCTATTAGGGATGGTTACACCGGTTAGCTGGTTGCCGGCAAATGCCCTCTCCCCAATGGCAGTCACGCCATTAGGGATAGTTACGCTGGTTAGCTGGTCGTCGGCAAATGTCTCATCCCCAATGGTAGTCACGCCATTAGGGATGGTTACGACGGTTAGCTGGTTGCGGGCAAATGCCCCGTTCCCAATGGTAGTCACACTATCAGGGATGGTTACGACGGTTAGCTGGTTGTTGAAAAATGCCCTGTAGCCAATGGCAGTCACACTATTAGGGATGGTTACGCTGGCTAGCTGGTTGTTGAGAAATGCATACTCCCCAATGGTAGTTACCGGCACTCCGTTTATTTGTGAAGGGATGTTTGGATCCAGGACTTCCGGCAAGTCGCCATCTTTCCCCCGGGGGTAATATTTTGTTACTGTGCCGGTGGAGCTATCGAAATCAAAATAATGGCTTTCCGCATTATATTTTTTGGTATAATCCCAGGTCTTGATTTCAACCCGGTTCAAGGAGCATTGTTTATCTATCGCCCCAAAGGCTGCCCCTAGATTCATAGCGCCGCTAAACGCTACCCCGGCTTCCGCATACAGCTTGCCGTCAAAATAGCCGTCCGCATAATTGCCTTCGCCTGCCGCCTTCGCATCCAGCTTAAGGTAATGCCCTATTTTCCCCTCCAGTCCGGCTGATTCTATCTTATAATAAAATAGTTCTACTGTGGGACTGATACCGGCTTCGGCGTTGGCCTCAAATTCTGTTTCAATGGCGGATAAAAACTCCGGTTGTTCCTTGCTGGTATTTCTAACCCACTCCATGGCGTCGTTTTTAGTCTGTCTTGCTCCCAAAGCAACCCTGGCTTTTTGTGATAATGTTGCTTCTACTTTTCCGCTGGATTTTATATCTCCATCGGCATAGATGTCCAGGCTAAGATCGGCCACCAAACCTTTTGCCCCTAGTGGTACCGGATACTGGAATAAGGAGGTCACACTTTGGTCTAGATCCCCAGAAGAGGACTGTTTATACTCTATTCCCAGGTTAGATACAATATCTGCGGTATAGGCCAGGTAAAATCTATCTAATTTTAATTCGGATGAAATACGGGAGGTTTTTATATCATATTCAATACCTGGATCCTCAACCTTAACACTGCCTTTAATGATGAAATCACCATATTCGACACCCACATCGGTTAGAGCGCCGTCCCTGGCGCCAAAGATATATTCCACTCCCCGGGTGTATTTTTGGGCTTGCGGGTCATATTCTTGATAAGACCTTGCCTCAATACCTGGCTGTAATTGGGCATTGATCATTTGTGCAACAGATATTTCTTGCTTGCCTTTGAGGTGCAGGTGAGTAAACATTTCCTCAAATAGGGGTTCTGTGGTGGTTATAATCACATTTTCCCCTTCTGTGCGGTGAGATGCAATTTTACCGGCGTAGCCATAAATATCCGCGGCGGATGGTTCTATGATGATAATGGATCCCTCGTGCAGATTCTTTGCCGTAAATTCCGAAAGGGGCATGGTTATTTCGCGGTAATTCTCACCTTCAAGGGAGGCAGCAGCTCCTTCCAACTTTATGACATCGTCCCGGTATTCCATTTCTTCTTTTATTGTGTTGTCTTCAATGAAGAATCTCATGGCTATATTGTCTTTTTGTCTTTCACCTTGCTTGGAAAGGATATTCTCGATATGTAGTGTATAATCATAGTCGGGGAGATAGCCGCCGGAAGGCGGTTGCAAGGTGATGGTTTTGCCGTTTGAGTTTATGGTTGCCGTGGTATTTTCTTTTTGTCCCAGGTGGTTTGTTACATACACGCTATCTTTATTTACTGTGGATAGGTCGATTTCTTGATTGAAGGTTATGTTCCATTCTTTGTTAGCATCAACTAAATGCACTTCATTCCAATCCTCGTACTCGCTTGCACTATTGTTTTGACCGGCAAGGGCGTCAGTGGCGATAATCCCGCCGAACAGCATCGCCAATACTAAAAAAAGACTTAACAATCCATACTTTTTAAGCATTTTATCCCCCTTTTGCAGCTACCTTACAATAAATCTCATCACAACGGGCCTGGCTAATGCCTTGCCGCTTTGGGATACCACACCGCTAATGCGTAAAATATACTCCCCCGGCTCATAGCCGCCATCCGGTGGTTTAACTTGCATTTTGCATTCATCAGGTTCAATATCAAAAAACCCTCTGCCGGTGTTAATTTCTTTGCCGGTTGACTTGCGTACCTGGAAATTTTCCGCATTTATACTTGAATGAGCAATAGGTTGGTTAAATACGATTGTCCAGATTTTATTACTTCCAACGGTTTCCGGGCCGCCGGAAGGAGTAAGATCTGTTACGTCTTCTTTATCCACTTCCATTTCAGCGAACTCAGCCGTAATTGTCATATCCTCAGTGAGATCTATAACATAAGTTTCTTCATCACTTATAAACTCGCCATTTTTAATCCATTTTACAAATTGATAGCCTTCATTGGGAATGGCGGTGATCGTTACTTTCCCCCCATCATCATAAATACCGGCGCCGGTAACTGTTCCGCCTGCCGGGGGATCCGTAACAAGGCTCAAAGTATACTGCTCGATCTTGGCCGGGGCCACTTTAAATGTAATTTTCTTTCTCGCGTATAACTCATCAATGAATTCCCCACGTTCCGCGGCATATAGCATAACTGTCCATTCACCCTCAGATGTAGGAGTACCGGCAAAATGCGGTTTCGACTCCGCCAAAGGAGCAATGTTGTTGCCGCTCCTTTTATTTTTAATTCCCGGTGGGAGTTCCGCCGCAACATCACTTTCATAGCGCTCGACAAGTAATCTGTTAGGGTTTAAATTAGCCGTTTCCACACTGTATTCAAAGGGAACGCCAACCTGTAAATGAACAACGTCATCGTTTAGTATCCGGGGGAATTTAGCCATGTTTTCAAAGGAACAGTAATAGATACAGGGGTCGCCTACCACTACAAATCCATCGTTTCCTGCGGCAACGTCAGTAAAGTAATATGGTTCACTTGTTGGATATATGAAAATCCGGGAAATATCATTATCTAAACCCGGGGAATAATAAATCCCCTTGCCGCCGGTGTTCCCGCGAGATTCCAATGGTATGACATAGCCGCCATTACCATAAGCGATATTGCTGCCTCGACCATTATATACTTCTCGCCAGTTAACCCCATCCGGAGATGTCCATATCTTGCCAGGGTAGTTACTATCTATTCCAACTTCTCTGCCAATGACAAAGTGGCCATTAATAAACTTGACAAATGTACCTCCTTCCATATCAAGTTTGAACCAGTTCACTCCATCATATGAATATTTTGTAATACCCAAATAATTGTTGAGACCAGTTGCTACAAAAACCCCATTGCCATAAGCGACATCGCGAAAACCATAGTTTTCTTCCCTATATCCTCTGTCATAATTATCTACTGTTGGATCCAGGGTTTGTAAATTGTCTGTGGAGGTATAAATGTATCTTTCTTTGATTGCCACAAAAACCCCATTGCCATAAGCCAGGCCTTCCACGCCATTAGTACCTCTCAGGGGGGATACATGAACATTGCTCCAGTTGACCCCATCAACAGACTCCCAAACATTGCCATAGTGATAATCCTGCAATCCCTCCCTGTCGTACACAATGCCATAAGCATAAAACATCCCGTCTATGTATTTAACCCCATTAAAACTCGTCTTTCCCCAGGCAATCTGTGATTGCCACTCCTTTCCATCGGTTGAGGTATAGATCAAACCACTACCTCCCCGGTCCCCTATGGCAACATAAACTCCATTTCCATAAGCGACACCGTAAAATCTGATATAACCGCTGTCATACACACTCACACCTTCCTGGGAAAATACCATTTCCCAGGGATAGTGTTCTTCAACAGCTGCAAATGCGGCAGGAACGGCTAATAGCATTGACAAAACAGCAATCGTTACCTGGATCAACAGAACTCTTTTTACCTTTTCATACATTAATTAATCCCCCCTTTGAAATTTAGAGTGTATTAATATGTACATGGTGTAGCCGTGCATGATAACTACGCACGATATCAAATTGTCAGAATTGTTTGGGGGTACGACCCCGTAACATCACGATTGTATCGTAAACTTCATCACGATTGTATCCGGCAGTTGTTTGGCCCCTGTAGCCGGCGAGGAGGATATCTTGTCCGCATCAATATACAGGTAATAGGTTTTGCCCGTAAGGTATCGTTCTAATGGCTCTATCTGAACAGTATCCTGCTCCACCCCGGCAAACTGCAGGGTAACCGGCACAACTTCATTTTGGGCTGTGCGTACATAGATGGCATCATTTTCAAGCACTCCCGGGCTGATCGGCAGGCTAAATTTGACTTTGAAAATATGATTTTGCGAAACTACCGGTTCGGCCTCCCATTTGCTGAAAGCAAAGTATGGAAAACCCGCAGGCAGGGAAGATGAACCATTAAGATCCTCCGCTTTGGTCACAAAAAGGTTTTCCGCATAGCCATACTGTGTGTTTTCCAATGTAATGTTGTCAAATACTACAGCGTTTCCCTTGAACTTCCCCGTCACATAAAGCTGATTCCGCGCATTCATAGCCATGCCCAAAATAGTGCCTCCGGCCGGCTTTGCCCAATCCCATTCACCTTTATCATCTTTAGCAGCGTCCCATTTGGCTATATAGCTGCCCTCGTTTTCTAAAATAATCTCACCAAATTTTATATTCTCCGAGTTCTGCCCCGCCACATAGACATTCCCTTCTGCATCCACTGCAAGCCCATATATATGGTTTAAACCTCTTACTTTGGGACCCTCTTTTCCTGATCTGATGAATCTTACCCATTTTCCTTGCTCATTAATAATTCCTGTGAAAACATCGGTATGGGCGCTACTGTAATAAATTTGATTACCATATTCAAAACAATCGAACTCTCCGGCAACATAGCAGTTACCATCTTGATCGGCAGCGATGAGCATAGGGCCGCCATAAGGCGATTGTGCCAGATAAGGAACAACCCAGAGCCATTGTCCGTCAGTATCCATGCAGGCCACAAAAGAATTAAATTTGCCGGTAGTATTGGTTTCCCAGTCAAAAGTAATATCGCCGAAGATACCACTGCGGCCCGCGAGCGATCCGGCTACAAAAACAGCATCATTTGCTCCCACAGTTATTGCTTGGCCGCGGTTGTCGTTAACATAACCGAAGCCCCCATCAGAACCATATGCCCCGGCTTCCTTTGCCCATAACCAATTGCCGTCACTATCCAACTTGGCCACAAATATATTGCAATTATTATCAGTAGTCAATATATACCCGCCAAAATCAGCTGTACCGCCAAAGGCGCCGGTCACATAAATATTATTCTGTTGATCCAGCGCAATACTGTTAGCATAACTCCCGCCGGCGCCCCGCGCCCACAACCAGTTACCGCACCTATCCAGTTTGGCTACGAAAATTCCCAATTCGCCCCCGGCCTCAAGAGTGATAGCGCCGAAGCTAATGTTCTCTCTGAAATATCCGGTTATGTAGCTATTGCCCTGCCTGTCCACAGCTATGGCGCAGGCTTCACTATTTCTTCCCGGGGGTGCGCCGGCATGGCTTGCCCAGATACATTTACCATCAGCATCTAACCTGGCCACAAAAGCATCCGCGGTAACATCCTCTTTTCTCTCCCCTTTATTATCCAGAGAAACCTCTCCCAGCCGGTAACTCCCATTAAAGCGCCCGGCAATATAAGTGTTTTCGTTTTCATCTACCGCGATATCAGAGGGGGTAATGTAACCATCCCCCATGCCGGAAGCAGCCCAGGTATAACTGTACGGATTTCCCGCAAAAGCCGGCTCTGAAACTGCTGCAAAAACAAAGAGCGCCAGCACAAAAACAAGCACACACCTGATTTGGGGTTTACCGGTAAGCTCTAATCTGCTTTGACGTCTTACATTCATTCTTATCCCTCCAATCTTAATCCGTTACAATAGTTTGGGGGTACGACCCCGTAACCCCAGATGCGACCAATTAGTGAATAATTCGCCATATAGAAATGTTTTCCTGCAAATAAAAACAAATCCCCCC
>CAYMJG010000005.1:0-13523 GCA_964390855.1 uncultured Eubacteriales bacterium
CATTGGTTTTTCTATAAGCACATTCAGTCCGCGCTCCAATAATTTCTTTCCTACTGGATAATGGGTCTCAGCAGGTGTAGCTAATATGTAACCATCAAATCCCTCTTGTATTGCATCATCGATTAAAGTAAAACCTTTTACTGGATATTTAGCTAACAACTCTTCTAGTCTTTTAGGGTTAGCCTCAACGATTCCTGCAAGGTTGCCCATTTGGAAGAGAGTTCTGATGTGGTTTTGGCCCCATCTTCCTCCTCCAATTACACACATTTTTCTATCCACTAAAATCGCTCCTTAATTTATAACCTTCTCAATCTAGTTCTGTTATAGCACTTCAATATTTTCCTTGTTTGCTACTTCCTTCATCGCATTTTTTGTATCAAAAATTATTTTCGCATACCTCTGTACGTATTTATAATTGATGTTGGAGTGAGCCGTTGTAATCATAACCAAATCCGCACTTTCAATCAGCACTGCAGACAATTCAGGCTCGCCTTTTACAACCTTACCATGCTCACGATATTCTGAAACAAATGGGTCATAGTAAACGACATCTGCCCCCTCTTTTTTCAAACATTCAATTACACGAATAGCTGGGCTTTCTCTATAATCATCTATATCCTGTTTATATGCAACACCAAGCACTAATACTTTAGAACCGTTCATTGCCTTCTTGTACCTGTTAAGAATTTTTGTCGCTCTTTCCACACAATATTCAGGCATACGGTCATTTACCATCATAGACGCTTCAATCATGGAAGTGTGGAAACCATATTCACGAGCTTTCCAAGATAAATAATAGGGATCAAGTGGAATGCAGTGCCCACCTAAACCTGGTCCTGGGTAAAATGCTTGGTACCCGTAAGGTTTTGATTTAGCCGCATCAATTACTTCCCAGAAATTAATCCCCATTTTGTTACATAGTATGGCTAGTTCATTAACTAGTCCAATATTAATATTTCGATATGTATTTTCTAATATTTTTTCCATTTCCGCAATTGCAGGGCTAGACACACGATGAATAGGTGCTTCCAACACACTCTCATATAAAGTTGCAGCTATATCGGTACACTTTGGTGTGATTCCCCCTACAACTTTAGGAGTATTCTTAGTCTTATAAATTAGATTACCGGGGTCAACACGTTCTGGAGAAAAGGCAAGATAAAAATCCACTCCGCATTTTAACCCTGATGTTTCCAGTATTGGCTTAAGCAACTCCTCCGTTGTTCCCGGGTAAGTAGTTGATTCTAATACTATTAGCATATCCTTATGCATATGTGGAACAATACTTTCAGCTGAAGCACTAACATAACTAATGTCCGGTTGTTGATGGACATCTAGTGGCGTTGGTACACATATACAAACGCAATCCGCCTTAGCTACTTTTGCAAAGTCAGTGGTAGCTGAAAGCAAACCTGAACTTACTATCGCTTCGAGGTCTTCATTCACGACATCACCAATGTAATTCTTACCAGAGTTAACCATTTCTACCTTAGCTTCTTGCACATCAAACCCAATAGTTTTAAAACCAGCTTTAGCTTTTTCAACAGCTAGCGGAAGGCCAACATATCCAAGACCTACCACGCCCAAAGTTGCTTTTTTATTTAATAATTTTTGTTTTAGGTTGCTCAAATTAATTCCCCCCCCATAAAAAATTTTTGTAGCTTGATACAATTAACGCCTTAATTACCGCCATCTATTCCCAATACATTATAAAAATTTATTTACAATAGAATTACTATAGAAATATCATTCTTAATAAGAATGATATAATCATACACAACTAACTTAACATATAGGGGTTTGCCTTTTTCAAAACTGGTTATCACATCTTAATATAACTATTTCAACCTATCTTTTTCTTTAGTTCGTTAAATACATTAAATGTAAATTGTTTAAGATAATAATATTCTGCCTTGTATAATAAGATAAGTAGCAAGATTAATATAATGAAGCAAACATATTTTATTAATAAATAATTATAGAAAATCACGTTCATAATTGCCATGATGCTTATCAGGGTCAAAGCTATCAACATTGGTCGATAACCTTCGATTGATTTATAATATTTTTCACCAAAGTATGTCCGCAACATTAACATAATTAATGCTGAAACTGCCGAAGCTATAGCCGCACCCAGCACCCCCAAATGGGGCAAAGCCAACATACATATAAGAATATTTGCAAAGACACTGATTGAGACACTAACAGTACTTAAATATGTTTTCTTAGATATATTAATCCCCAGTCCCGTAGTTTCCGAAATCGTATAGGCTATAGGCGCAATTAACAAAAACGGGAAAAAGGTTTTGGCGTATAAATATTTCTCACCTACTATAAGGAAGATAACATCCTGCCCTAAAACGAGCAGCATTCCAAACAGCACCATAGTAAACGTGATATAATTATGGACTTTTTTTATCTTTTCTTTTTCAGTCTTATAATTTTCATAGACAAAGGCCACCCAGTAGGTATTAAAACCAGCTTGTAACAGAGCCATTATATTAGTAATTGAGACTGCAATAGAGTACACCCCCACTGCCTCAAAACTCACATAGGTTCTCAGCATCAGCAGAGCGGTGGAATTATTGAGCCAAGCTAAAATGCCAAGCGGTATAAGTGGTAGTGCAAATTTGAACATTTCACTGGTCATAATTTTGTCCCAGTAAAAGTTGCCGGTCAGATATTCTTTTCGTTGTACAATCATAAAAATAAATGCTAATATAGCCTGTCCTGCAGTCATGATGATAATCGCATTTTGGTAAGTCGGATTATAAAAGGCAGCAACCAAATAAAGGACTTTACTAACAACTACCATTAATACTCCCTGAATTGTAAATCTTCGAATATCCTGTTGCATACGAAAAGTCAAATTCAGGAATCTTAAATCTACCCTAGCTGTAACAGAAACAACAAGACAGATAATTAACCATAATTGGGTACTACCGGATATTGCGATAGAGACATAGTCATTTAATAAAAAAATCGCTATGCTAACAACAATTACAAAAAAACCAGTTACCAACAAACAGAATAATAGCAAATCATTTTTTGTTCTATCATTTGGTGGTTCATAAAAAAATCTCACATAGGCTTGATCCAAACCAAGATATGCAAAGGTTGAAAACAATGTAACAATAGTAGCAAAAAGATTAATAACACCTACTTGATCGGGTAAAAATAATCTTGTTATTAATGGTACTGCAATTAAACTAATAACACTGCCTACCCATGTTACAAGTGAAAAGCCGATCATTTTCTTTATAAATGACTTTGCTGTAAAGCCTTCTTTAAATTCGTTATTTCTCATGTTATATTCTACCATTTAAATGGGGATATAAGGTGAATCCAATAATTATATATCCTTCATATTTCATTTCAAAGCCCTCTTCTTTGTAAAAAATATGGGATATTTTACTATATATATATTAGTAATAAGTACACAGGTTGGGCGAAATATAACCGCTTTACTTGAACTAATACCAAGTAGAATCATAATTATGGGAAATGCCTTTATCAGTGAATCGTAAATAAAGAGGTATCTGCCCAATTTTAGTATTAGAAAAAACCATCACCAGCTATACTTTTTAACTCGTTATACTGTCTACAGATTAGTTTTTTAAACTCTTTGTCTGACAATCCATCGCGTCTAAGATGTGCTAGGCAGACAACAACAATTATGTTTTCAGGAAGCTTGCGGTAACCGGTGCAAATGTCAAGAAATAAATGGATCTCCCATGTAAGCTATACGGGTTCCATACTTGGTCACTAACACAAACTACTGAGTCGAAAATTTAATAGGTATGTTGTCATTTAAATTAATGTAATCTGTTTCTTTAAATGTATTTTCGGGAAAAATGATTAAAAGAATTCTTTCTGGAGGCTATTGTCTTTTTCTTGAAGCAATGCGATAATTTTATACATCCTCTGTTGTAAATTTCCTCTATTGCTGCGTCTATTAACAGGAACTGTGTCAACTTTATATCCGAGCGTTTCCAATACTTCCTACTTCCTGGCCTGCCTAATTTTCTAGCCTATTACCATAATTCTCATATCCACTAATAACTCATTTTTACCCTTTTCTGCTTTCATTTATGCTAATGCCCCCCTTATACAGATTTTGCCTCATTGATTTCTACTGTTCACACATCAACTATATAAGATTCACTTAAAAGTTATACATAAGCATAAGAGCTACTTAGAAGCGTGCTGTATATTGGTGTACCTCTAGTTATGTAGCATGATAAACGTAAATATTTACTTCAACTTATTATAGTTAACAAAATAGTTGTAAATATGTCTGTAGTTACTAAACCAATTAAAAACTACTATATAAAACTTAATCTCAATTACAATTTTTCCTGCACTCGGTATTATCAATTAAACATCAACTAATCTCACGAATTAGTTTTACAATGGTTATTTGTTAAAGATGCTTAGTATGCTTTTCTTGACTTAATAGATTGCTTTTTGGTTTCGTAACAACGATGCAGAGAAAACATAATCGCTAAAACAATCCAGACCACACGTACTCTTATTAAACTACTTGACGCAACGCTAATAGTAATAAATCCGAGAGCAAACGCAATCATCGTTGATTTAAGCTGCGGTTCAACTTGAAGATGATTTGTTTTGGCTATTGTCATTATAACCCCCAAAAACAAGAATAATATTATAAACCCATAATCCGCTAATATCTCCATAAATAAAAAATGGGGATTGGTCCCAATTTTAAACGTCACTACACCAGGGCCAAGTCCAAAGAAAAACCTTTCAGATGCATAATAAATCCCCGCTCTTAAGATCTCCAGTCTGCTTTGATCACTATAAACGGCCTTATCTCCATATATGCCGATAATGACAGAAATTAAGTCATTGTCGTAAAACACTGCTGTTAACCCGAATAATATGAGAGTAAAGAATGCAAAATCAACAATGAACCTAAGTTTCCTCCTGTGAACCACCTTAGAAACAAAATACGTATAAAGAAACAAAGAACCAGACAGTAAGATTGACCCCATTCCGGTTCTTGATCCAATTTCCACAATAACATAAAAAGTAATGAGTAAAATGAAGGCCTTACCTAACCTGTACTTTGGAGTTATAATAATAGAAACCAGTATTAAGAACATTCCAATAAATAGAGCGCTAGTATTATCGTTTACATTTACTTGAAACCCGAATGCGTTATAATCAAAAATACGCGAGTAATGAGCGTCCAAAGTTACTAAGTGATTCCCTGTTCGAAGCTCATAAATACTAACCGCTAGACTTGCTATATGTCCAATTATTACGGCACTAGAATAGTATAAAGCTTTTTGCTCGTCGATTGCTGTTAGTGTTATTAGCAGTACAATAGTTAAGTTTAATATGAGTGATATATAAAAACCAAAGGTATAATGCACCTCTGTAAACAACATTAGGATAAATCCCCAAATCAACCAGGAAATTACCAGAACCACCAACTTATTTGATCGTACTTTACCATTATTCTTAAGGCAAGATATAAGGTATACAGCCAACGCAAAGCCTAGAGCATAAACATATAGAGGAATTGAAAATAACCTAAATACCTCACCGGTAGACATGAGGATTATAACTATAAAAACCATGTGGTTAATGATACTGTGATTCTTATTCATACTCTACTTCCGCATTTCCTATCAATCCCCTATACAAACTATACAATTTAGAATAGTAAGCGTCACTCCCATACTTAGAGATGCATCTTCTTGATATCTCACACCTGTTGTAAGTATCTATACTACCCCTAATTTCTTGCATTGCTGCGCAGAAACAATCTGGCGAATTATCCTTTAAGAGAATTCCATTATATTCGTCAATGAGATTGTCGCTCCCACCGTTTTTGTAGGTAATCACAGGATTGCCACAAGCCATAGCTTCTATATATACGACTCCAAATGTTTCAAATTCACTTGCCAAAACAAAGACATCCGCTTTCTGCATCTCATTTACCACACTATCCCGTGACAATTGACCTGTGAAAATTATCTGAGCATCCCTATGGAGATCCTTTACTCTTTTTTCTAAACTCTTTCTTTCAAGCCCACCTCCAACAATTCTCAATTCTACATTTTCATCCTTTGAAAAAGCCTTGCTGAAAGCATCAATTAATATGTCGTGCCTCTTACTTTTAATTAAATTGCCAACAGATAAAAACACAAACCTATGGTTTTTATCCTTCTTATTGTAGAATCTAAAATTATCGGACACCATATTTGGAAGCAAGCCCACCTTATTGCTAACGCCGGTTAACTCCTCGACTGAATCAATCAATTTCTGCGAAACGCAAAGAAAAGCATCTGAATTGTCCACTACAACTCTTAAGTATCCCACATGTTTCTTAGACAACGACTTAGTTAACACCCTACTACTATGTTCCAGAACTACGACAGGGATATTGTGTTTCTTACCCAACACGCATGCAATATAGCCTGCAGGGTAAAAAGAATGAGCATGAATAATATTGGGAAAACCCATATCTGATACTGCAGCGCTAAAAATTTTACTGATATTTTTGTTTGCCAAAAATACACCCACTTTTGCATTTCGGCTTAACATGAAGTTTGGAGTAACATACTGATAAGTCTTCAGGCCTCTGTCATTAAATTTTATTAACTTAAAATTATCTGGAGCAAAGTAAGATTTGCGAGAACGAAACGTGCCATTTAACAAAACAACATCGATTTCCTTCCCTAACAATGCTTGCGACTGCTCCCGAAAAAAAGAGCCGTTATTTGGATTAGCTTTCGATGGATACCATGACGGTATTACAAACACCCTCATTCATTTCACTCCTATAAAAAATAGTTGAGTTAGTTACGCCCTAATATGTAGATAATAGTTGCTAAACTACCGTGTCAATCATTCTGTTCCGGCCAGAGTTAATTGGGTTTGCTCCTTATAAATTCTGAAATAAGTGATGATAATGGTCAGTTGCTTTACTTACACTAAAGTTATCTATAGCAAATCTTCTAGCATTGCTTTCAATCAATAACCAGTCTTCATTAGAAATGTACAGTATGTCAACAATTGCTCTTGAAATGTCAATCTCATCAAACTCTACTAATCTTCCAAATTGGCTCTTAACAATCCTTTGTGTATCCCCTACGTTTGAAGCAATACAATAACACCCACTGGAAATAGCCTCAAGTAAAGACTGAGAAGGATAATTATCCCTACTTTGTAGAGAGCAAAATATCTTCGCATGCGGGGTAACTTCTTCCATATTCACATAACCTTTGAACTCAATAAAATCATCCCATCCATTTTTCTCTACGTACAACATAAGAGTCTTTTTAAGGGGGCCTTCACCGCATACTAAACATCTATAACTATTCTTTCGAAGCTCATCTCGAATTAAGGCAACAGAATCTATAAAAAGCTTAGGGTTTTTTTGATCAATTAACCTTCCAGAAAATAATATAATGTTTTGTTTAGTCTTTTTTCTTTGATAATTATCCATTCGAGGAAGTATACTTGGAGTAACCGTTACCACCTTTTTGGGAAACTTTGTTTTAATTCTAGGAATGCAGGACGGGTATAAGCAATCTAGATGAGAGCTTGATTTCATGTTTAACAAAAAGAAATATTTATACCAATTACGTCGAAAGTTGAAACTAGAGTTGTTTACCGATTCCATAAGCATAACTCTCTTGCTTCTAGAAAAAAGTGCCGCCCATATTGTTGGAATTGTACGTAAAACACAGTCAGGGAAGCAAACTATATCATACCGATTTAGTATGACATGAATAAAAGCTAATATGCTACTTTTAAGATAAACTGCTTTAGTAGTTTCGCTTATATATCGCGACATTTCTTTTTCTATCTCTTCCTTATGTCCATAGCATACTACAACGATGCTAACATCATATATATTAATATCTAACTGGGAAAATATGTGAGGAATCCGTCTTTCCGCTCCACCAAAACCATTATATTTTCTCGGAAAAGGAATGAAACATGCTACTTTTGGCTTCTTCATGTGTTATTACCAATCCCTTAACGTTTATTAATATAATTACAATACAATAACCTAATTTTTGCTCTAATCGAGCTAGATATATATGCAGTCATCTCTTTAAGAAAAACCTTAATCCTATACATGATTCTAAATTAATTCATCTTTCGATAGATTTTTCTTATTTTTGATCTAATTGAAAGCGGTAAAATAGCTGTCATTTCCTTAACCGCCAGTTTCATTTTTCTTTTAGTGCTGAAAGATGACCTATAAGCTTTTATCACATCGTTTATTTTTTCACCTGATTCAAGCATTCTAAAACAATTATCTGCCTGTTCGATGATTTCGTACTTTTCTACGCTCTGTGCACTCAGGCACTCATCGGTATTTGCTCTGCATAGAACATTGACCTTCCCATTAGTGGCAAGAACGTCAATAAATGCTTTTCCGCGCTGCGTAAAAATCAACACCGCCGAAACACCTTTAGAATTGCTTTGAAATTTCTTCCCCCAAAAATCTCCCAGTCGAACATCTGCCGAACTTGCATGCATTCTTGTTTCACATTTTGCGCAGGCCGGATTCAGAAGCACATTATCAAAGTAAGCTCTGTAAAACGGATCTGCTTCGCTCGTTTGGAAATATCGCTTGTGCTCGTCCTCAACAATCATGCAAAAGTCATGCCAGCCTTGTTTTTTACTACGAAACTCAATATTCAAAGGCTTTTCTATTCCATGCTTTTTGGCAATTTCGTTCAGGTAAGACTTCCAAAAAAGATGGCTAGGGACCCCATGGCAAAACAAATCTACAAGCATCAGTCTCTCCCCAAAACCCAGCTGATCTGCTATATTCGATAATCCAGTAATCTGACAAGGCGTTCCAAATACAGCATATTTTACGTTATGATCATTTTTTAAACTGGTGATAATTCGACGATATGTATCTCCCACATTCGCTTGCAGATACTTCGAGCCTCTGAATTTATTGACATCATCTACTGACAAAGCAATGTCTCCACGTGCACATTGCAACTCATAATCATATATAACACCAGCAACCGTCCAGCCATTTTCTAACAGATGGATTGCCAAAGAATGGGCAATACCACCAGAGGTACAATTAAACAGTATCTCTTTATCCGTGATATGTGCTGCAAGCAGCTCTCCTGCAGATAACAAATGACTACCATTGATGCCGCACGCCTGGCATACCTTTTTGCATCGTCCACAGGAAATACACAAAGATGCGTCTACACAAGCCGCTATAAAGCCATTTTTATTCAACTTCATTTTTATAGCACCTTTTGGGCAAACATGTTGACACGCCGAACAGCCGGTGCAATCGTCACCTACGTTTGATACGGAATTCTCATTCATTGGCTAAAACCCACCTTAGATAATGCATCTATTAAATAGCTCTCGGACTTCGCCCTTTTTTCCTCAACTTTTTTCCTCACAACCGAAAAATCAGGATCTGTTCTTTGGATTTGCTCTATGTTTGGCTTTGTTATCTCTGTACAGATGCGATTAGACAGCCCAACACCGAAAATCAAATCCTTGAGCTTATTGTGATTCAGGGGGCGAATTTGGAACACCATCTTTCTTTCGGTAATGATACTTAATAACGCCCCATGGAAGGTATCCGTAATAACCTCAGCTGCTCCACGATAAACTTCCAACCATTCAATTGGATTGCATACAATGTTGCGGTCACACCATTTATGATATGTCCCAGCTGAAACGGTAATCAGACCATTTCCTCTGGCATACGCCTTGATTGCCTCGACTTCTTTCTGGTCAATCATCCATCGATCCATCGAATACACTAAAAGATACCGTTTACCGTTTAGATGAAACCGGCTTATATCTGCATGCTCATCATCGAATCTAAAGAGCATGACGGGGTCACAAACAACCTCTGGCCTAGAACCAATAAGCTTTTCAACAACATCGGCGCTCGGGTTATCTCGTACAGATAGTGATTGGAACGTTTTTAGCCCGGAAGCTATAAGGTTTTGGCAGTGAAACTCGTGAATTCTGTCTAGATCTGTCTGTCCAAACGAGGGAGCATATGAAATGAGGTTTTGAGTGCGAACCCCATGCCCATACATCATCATGTTACAGCCGGTTGCCAAACTAAACACCTCATCGCTACCAACAATGACGGCGTCCATCTCGTCCATAGCATAACTCTTGAATCTGAATTTATCTTGAATATACTTCTTATATAACAACTGCTTCTTCACGTTAAACCAAGACAGTCCGATTCCACGCTTTAACACATATTCCTTCAAGTAAAAAGGCATGTATCGCAATGACAGGTTATATTTTCCCGCTTCTTGAGGAGCGAAATCAAAGTCCTTTGTATATTTCAAAAAGAACACTTCATGACCTTTCCCCTGAAGCCATCTGCTCAAAGCAAACATCTGCATGATTGCACCTTGATTTATCACTGTATGATGAGTCAGTATACCAATCTTCATATTATTCCTTTCATCTAACGTGATTTACATGCTTTTTGGTTTCCAATTTTGTTTTCGAATATATTTGTTTCATGCCTCTCACTACGGCTTCTATTGAGAATTCTTGAATCCGATTGAGGTTTTCTGTGCCCAACCGCTTTCTTAGGCTCCCGTCAGATGCAAGCTTAATAATACCAATTGAGAACCCCGATACATCAGTTGCGCCATATAGAAACCCACCACTGCCATCTTCTATCAAGTCCACATTACCGCGAATTTTGCTCACAATACACGGCAAGCCACTTGCCATCGCCTCCATGATGCTTCTCGACAATCCCTCACGGAATGAAGCCATAATGAAAGCATCTGCCGTTTGATACAGTTCCGTCATGTCAGAGCGGTTACCAAGGAAGTGAACACGGTTAGCACATTCTAGGTTCTGCACCAGCTCTTCAAGCATTGCTCTTTCCTCGCCATCACCGCAAAGGATCAAGTGAGCATCAGTTTTAGCCATAGCCTTAATAATAGCCTTATTATTCTTGTTTTTATCGAGTCTACCAACAGCAATTAGAACAAAAGCATTAAGCGGTACACCTAACGACTGACGCAAAACGTCTCTATCAATATCTGCCTTCTGATATTGCTCCAAATCGATGCCAACACCGGGCACATAATATACTTTCCCGTGATTACGTAGTTTGAACTTCCTTGTAGCCAGTTCATAATCTTCCTGATTGATTGTAATCAAGGCGTCAGTATAGCGAGCCAACCATTTTTCAACCGGATAGTAAAGAAGCCAGTTCAAAATGGGAGCACCCTTATAAAAGTGAAAACCATGAGCTTGGTAAATTACTCTCTTTACTCCACACTTTTTGCCAACTAAACGCCCTACAACACCTCCGATAGGTGTATTGCAATGAATAACATCGAAATGTTCTCGTTTAGCAACTTCAAGTAATTGCTTATAAGCTAATATGTTTTTGGGATGATATGGTTGACGAATAAAATCTATCTGATAAATGTTAATACCATATTTCTTCTCATCTTCTAAGCGCTCTTCGTCGGTTTTATACCCCCAATTTCCTGCAATATAGTAGTCCCATCCCAGACTTTTAGCCGCCATCATACTAGTATAGGAGAAGTTATTTACGCAGTTTGCAATATTCAATATGTATAAAATCTTCATATGCTCCACCTATACTCATTCATTTTCCGACCTTCTGGTGTCTCATACGTGTTATCCAGCACAAACCCATTCTTCACATAAAAAGCGTTGACACCATCGTTGTCCACAGCATCAGTTTCAAGTTTTATGTATGAGAATCTGCAGCTGTCATATTTTCCTTTCAACCCGTCAATAAGCCGACTGCCTACATGCTGATTCTTCATCTCGCATAACACGCCAATTGAAGACAGCTCAATATATGCTTCTTTACGCTTACTTTCACTCGGTTTCAAAAATGCTCTTATCAATCTAAACATAGCCGCAGGTTTTCGTATGGTTGCACCAAGACTATACCAAGAGAATGGAACAAGACTTTTCTTAATTAAATACCTATAAAAATCACTTAAGTTCTCAGAATAAGCTAGGAAGCCAACTACAGAGCCGTTTTGCTCGGCAACAAGTAATCCAGACTGTTCGTGAGAACTAAAGCCTTTGTACAACTGCTTCAGAAAACCTTTCCCGAGAAAAGTTAAAAAGAAACCTGTGAACGTCTTCATATGTATGTCAACGATTTGATTTATGACAGCCTTGTCATATGACGGATTTTCTTTTATTACTATTTCATAGTTTGTAGCCCTGGTTATTCCCGTCATATCCATTCTCTCCTACAAATCTAGCTTTGTACTCTTTACCAAGAACCGCAAAGAATGTCATAAACATCAATTTAATATCACCCCAGAAGCTGAAGTCCATAATGCCTTTTAGGTTCCACTTCATCTTGTCGGGGAGTACCTGTGTTATATAAACCTCATCAGCATTCTCGGCATCAGCCAGCAGCCTGTCCTCGTCTTTGTAATAGATGCACGTCAGATTCGTCACGCCAGCCGGAAGAAGTAATGTGGCTCTCATTTCCAGTGCGTACTTCTCGACATACTTCACAACCTCTGGACGTACGCCAACGAAAGTCATCGTGCCACGTAGGACATCAATCAACTGCGCAATCTCGTCTAATCGGTACTTCCGGATTACCTTGCCAACCCTCGTTACTCTGCTGTCGTTCCCGACAGTCACCTGTGTACCGATCTTCTCGGCATTGCTAACCATAGTCCTGAATTTAAAAATTCTGAACTGCTTTCCGTACTGTGTAACACGGACTTGCCGGAAGAACACAGAACCAGGAGAATCAAGTTTGATGGCAACGGCCAGAATCAGGAATACAGGGCTTAAAACCACCAGCATCAGAAAACTTACAACTATGTCAAATGCCCGTTTAGTGAACAGGGAGAAATGCTTCCGTTTTAACACCTCATAATACGGTCTGACTTCTTCAACCTGCATCTCAATGGGCAATTCTTCCCATTTCTTCATATCCACCTGCCTATTATTTAATGTACTGTTTCAGAATAGCCGTATATTTCTCAATCACATACTCCACATCCTCATCACTCAACAAAGTATGAAGCGGAAGTGTGATTTCATTTTTATATATATCAAAAGCATTAGGATAATCTTTAATATCAAATCCTAAATTCCTATAAGCCGTAAACATAGGCAGTGGCTTGTAGTGAACGTTACAAGAAATACCCGCCTCCGCCATCTTTACAATTATCTCATTTCTCTCGGTT
This sequence comes from uncultured Eubacteriales bacterium, assembly GCA_964390855.1. Lineage (GTDB taxonomy): Bacteria > Bacillota > Desulfotomaculia > Desulfotomaculales > Pelotomaculaceae > Syntrophopropionicum. Next base: position 13,227 of record CAYMJG010000005.1, read on the forward strand.
TCCCCAATTCCAGGTATCCTAGTTAAATAAAGATGCCCTGAGGAGGCAAAGCCCTCGCCATAATGTTGTAAACTCTTAACCCCTAACGGTAGCAATGCCCTATCATACATCTTAATAATTCCTTTACGTCGCTCCATCAAACCCTCATATCTACTTAACTGCATCAAACCAAACCCAGCCAATATATCGGTCATATTGCATTTATAAGCGGGATATATAATGTCATATTCCCATGCGCCTTTTTGTGTTTTTGCCAAGGCATCTTTAGACTGACCATGCAGACTATACAGCATGAAT
>CAYMJG010000005.1:13533-55822 GCA_964390855.1 uncultured Eubacteriales bacterium
GCCACTCATCGTCTAATCCAACATCTCCACGCCAAACAACAGCTCCACCTTCTGCAGTGGTTATATTTTTGACTGCATGGAAAGAAAAACAAGTAAAGTCTGCGACTTGCCCACATTTAAACCCTTGTCTTTCAGCCCCAAAAGCATGTGCCGCATCAGCCATCACGATTACTCTATTAAACAAATCTTGAAGCTCATTGTTGGCTTTAAAAAGTTCCTTCTTGCTTTCGATAGCTTTATATATCGCATCGTAATCACACATCTTCCCTGCAATATCAACAGGAATAATTGCTTTCGTCTTCTCTGTAATGGCATCAGCAAGTTTTGTATAATCCATCTCAAAAGAATCCGGAGCGGTATCAACCAGCACGATTTTTGCACCGACATGATCTATTACAGAAGCAGATGCTGTATATGTATAAGCTGAAGTAATAACCTCATCCCCAGGGCCTATTCCTAAAATACGGAGTGTAAGCTCCATTGCTGCTGTTGCAGAATTTAGGCAGACTGCCTTATTTGCACCAACATATTCAGCTATCTTTCTTTCAAATTCTTTTGTCCTTGGCCCAGTGGTAATCCAGCCAGATCTCATCGCTTTTATAACTTCTTCAATCTCCGCATCCGTAATGTCCGGTGGAGAGAATGGTATATTTCTAATTTCAGCCATTTAGTTTACCTCACTTTAATAAACAACGCTTAACACAAATTCTTTTATCCTTGCCACATACTCACCTTTCGAATCTCCATACAATCAATACCAACTCGCAATTCTTCCAGATGTTTTATCTAAACCATATAGTACAAAAGCAATATATGGCTTGGATAAAACATCTACATATAGCACATCCTAGACACAGCGAGTACCAGGTATTGTGGTTATCTATATAACATACTCACTTCCTTAACTCCATTCAATATTTTTCCATATTTTAGGTTGTCGAAAAGCCCGCCAAATCAACGTTTTCCAAAATCAAAACACCTGATTTTGGCCATTTTATCTTTATATACTAACAAAATGGTACTATGTTATATAGATAAAATCCATATATTGTATATTTCCATGATTTTTCGCTGATTTTAATACAATATGTTGTGGTCATCTATTAACCATTCTGACTTCCAAAACTCGGCTCAAAACGCCGCAAATCCCTGCCCCTACTACCTTCCAGCCTATTCATCCATAAGCCATAATCACGGCTTAAATTCCTAAATCCCAACTACCCCCATCTATACCACATGTTGTAGCATGGCATATGTTTACCGCACCTCGTTAATTAAAAATTATCTATAAACAACCCTGAAATATAGTTCAGTTTTACCAGCTTATTTCATAGATAAGAAACAGTTCCCCCACTGTCTCCACCATCTTCGTCTTCATCAATTTCATTCTCAAAATGCAAATTACAACGGACCTTCCCTTCCACATATTTTATTTCCCCATTAGGGGCATATGTCTTTACAACAGAAACAAGAAACGCCACCATCTGACGTTTTTAGCCTACTAAAACCTCCAACCACTCACTAATTCTACCATTATTCGACAGCAGTTTTGCTAGTTCCTTCTTATTTGCGAAGGAATATGCAAACCCCTGATGTGTAAATATCCCCAATTATGTTAATACATGTATAGCCTGCTTCAATATAGCCCGTAAGCAAAAATATGCAGGACTGCTAATATTTTATCACATTTCGTGTACAAAAAAGGGGTATTTTGGGGGAAGGGGGCAGAAATTTTTATTGATACATTTTTTTATTCTTTGCGAAATATTCTCTTCAAAAAACCAACCGCGCCACGGCCAGCGGGGCGTGGGTCATTAATACCGTTGCTTTTAATATACTGCCCCCGCACTGCCAGCCCCGGGTTTTCAACTACCAGGTTCTGTGCCTCATCCATGCCAATCAGTCGCCCCGCCTCTTTTAACGCCTCCGTAAGTACCGGCGCCCGTCTTCTGCTGCTGTGCGCGTCGGAGGCGATGAAGTGGGCATAGCCCTGCCGCAGAAAGGCCCTGGCGGTGTTGGCGGCCCTGGAGCCCAGGCGGCCGGTGAGGCTGTCGGCGGTGAGCTGGGCCAGGGCGCCGCGGCTGACTAGCGCCTGGAGGAGATCCGGCGCCTGGGCAAAACCGGCGTTGCGCTCCGGGTGGGCGATGATCGGGGTCACACCCTGGAGCTGCAACTCATAGAACACTTGTTGCGTGAATTCGGGTATCTGATCGGCGGGCAGCTCTACCAGCAGGTAGCGGCCGCCGTCGTTGATGGTCAGCAGTTCGCCCCGGCTCATGCGCTGGGGCAGGTCGTGTTCCAGGCGGTACTCCGCGCCGGGCAGGATCTCCAGGGGGATGCCGTTTTCAGCAAAGTCCGCGCGCAGCCGCGCCACCGCCGCCAGGATTGTTTCCCTGCTGTGGGGGTGCAGTCCGGTGATCACGTGGGGCGTGGCCACCGTCGCGCCGATGCCGCCGGCGACGGCCAGCCGGCCCATGGCCAGGGACTCCTGCAGGTCGGCGGCGCCGTCGTCCAGCCCGGGCAGGATGTGGCAATGGATATCGATCATCTGCGGCACCTTCGTTCACCCTCCCATTTTGGTTGATAATGGCGCTGATAAAAAAATCATACATTAATTTTACATAATTGACAAGAGATCGACAAATAGTGGAATTGGCAGCGGGACTGTGAAATATCAGGTTCAGGATCGGATTCGCGTGCCTAAAAAAAAGGTATTCCCTCGAAAAATGTCGAAACAAATTTAGATTATTAACAAATCAGCAAAGGAGGAGATCAAAGTTTTGGGGAAAAGGATTTATTTGTTTGCGCTGGTGGCGCTGCTGGCCGTGGGGCTTCTGGCGGCGGGCTGCGGGGGTTCCCAGGAGGCCCCCAAGGCTGGGGGAGGAGACACGATTAAGATCGGTTTCCTCGGCGGCAAAACAGGCGGCCACGCCCACTATGGCATTGAAACCCTCAAGGGCATGCAGATGGCTGTGGAGGACATCAACAAAGCCGGCGGCGTGCTGGACAAAAAGCTGGAAATCATTGAGGGCGACCACGGCAGCAACGGCAGCGACGCCGCCAATGTAACCCAGAAAATGATTACCCAAAAGGTTGCCGCCATCGTCGGCGATCCGACCACGGGCATAACCATCACGGCGGCCCAGATCTGTCAGCCGGCCAAGGTGGTGCTGCTGTCCGCGGGCGCGGTGGGTACCGGTGTTGTGGAAATCGGCGACTATATTTACCGTGATACGCTGCTGGACGCCGTCGCGGCGCCAGCCGTCACAAAATACTTAAAGGAAGAACTGGGTTGGAAAAAGGTGGCCCTGGTGACCACCACCGGCCTGTCCTACAGTGAAAGCCTGACCTCTATCTTCAAACCGGCCCTGGCCAAATACGGCGTGGAGATAGCGGCGGAACAGAGCATTATGGAGAAGGATACCAACTTCAGCGCCCAGGTTACCTCGCTAGCCCAGAAAGATTTTGACGGGGTCATATTTACTGGTTATTACACCGAGGGCGCCTTGTTCATGAAGGAAATGCGCAAGCAGGGCCTGAACCAGGTGATGGCCGGCGGCGACGGCCTGCTCGGCCAGGAGCTTTATAAATTGGGCGAAGGCGCTGTCGAGGGCAGCATGGTTTACGCCGGTTTCGCGGTGGATGCTAAAAACGCCGCCGGCGTCACCCAGGAATTTATTGAAAAGTATAAGGCTAAAAACAACAACAGCCTGCCGGATATGTTTGCGGCCCAGGGCTATGACGCGGTGATGATGCTGGCCGAAGCCATGCAGAAGGCCAACAGCAGCGACCCCACGGTGTATAAAGACGCGCTGGCCAAAACAAAGGACTTCAAGGGCGTGACGGGCACGATCACATTTGATGAAAGCCGCGAACCAATCAAAAGCCCTGTCTACCTGCAGGAGGTCAAGGATTCCCAATTTGTTGTTAAAACAGTAATACCAACTGCCTAGAATACGGCAAACAAGGCGGGCCGCCGGATAGGGGCGGCCTGCCCCGGCAGCCGGGCCCGGCGGGCATGAAGGGGTCCGATCCGGTGTATGAATTTGGTTTGCGCCAAGCAAAGAGAGGTGAAAAGCCTGGTTTCCCGGCGGCGCCATTGAATAAGCCGATAGTCGCCTAACCAGGTTTGCGTATGCTCCTTCAGCAATTAGTCAACGGGGTAACCCTCGGCTCCACTTATGCTTTGATTGCCCTGGGCTACACCATGGTCTACGGTATCATTCAATTGATAAATTTTGCCCACGGGGAAGTCTACATGATCGGCGCCTTTGTGGGCTTGATTATGGTTTCCGTATATAAGGTCAATTTTTTTATCGCCATGCTGGCGGCTATGCTTGTCTGCGCGCCCCTGGCGATGCTCATCGAAAGGGTGGCTTACCGCCCGCTGCGCACCTCCACCAGGCTGGCCCCCCTGATCTCCGCCCTGGGCGTTTCTATCTTCCTGCAGACCCTGGTGACCTTAATCAAGGGCGATCCCAACCCGCTCGGTTTTCCCCAGGTAATCCAGGACACGATTTTTACCCTGGGCCCGGTTAAATTCTCCGTGGTGCAGGTGATTATTCTAGTTGTCGCCAGCCTGATGATGGTCTTTCTCGAGTTTATCGTTAAGTTCACTAAAATCGGCAAAGCGATGCGGGCTACCTCCGAGGACTATGAAACTGCGAACCTGATGGGCATCAATGTCAACCACGTGGTCTCCTTTACTTTTGCCGCGGGCGCCGCCCTGGCCGCCGCCGGTGGGGTGCTGGTGGGCATGTATTTCAACTCGATCAACCCTTTCATGGGCGCCACAGTGGGCCTTAAATCCTTTTGCGCGGCGGTTGTCGGGGGGATCGGCAGCATCCCCGGGGCGATGCTGGGCGGCCTGCTGCTGGGCATAGCCGAGGTTTTCGGGGTGGCCGCCGGTTTCGACACCTACAAGGAGGCCATTTCTTTCGGCCTGCTGATTATTATCCTGCTTTTCCGGCCTACCGGCCTTTTGGGACATCCCATCCAAAGGAAGGTGTAGGCAAATGGACATTATTTTAAGCGTTTTTACCAACCCCTATTACAACCAGGTGCTGACCATGATGGGCATCCTGCTGATCGCCGCCCTGGGGCTGCATCTGATTACCGGCATAACCGGCCAGTTCTCTTTCGGCCACGCCGCCTTTCTCAGTATCGGCGCCTATTCTTCGGCCTTGATGAGCATCTATCTGCACACCCCCTTTCTACTCAATATGCTGGCGGGAGGCCTGCTGGCCGCCTTGTTCGGCATTTTGCTGGGGATCCCCAGCATGCGCCTGACGGGGGATTATTTGGGCATTACCACACTTGGCTTTGGGGAAATCGTCAGGATTGTTTTTATTAATACGAAAATTACCGGTGGCGCCATGGGACTGGGCGGCATACCCAAGGAAACCAATATCCTCCTGGTTTACCTCCTGGTCGCGCTGACCATATTCAGCTTGTACCGCATCCAGAATTCACGTTTCGGGCGGGCGCTGAAGGCGATCCGGGAGGACGACATCGCCGCTGAAACCATGGGCGTCAACGTTTACTGGTACAAAATCAAGTCCTTTGCCCTGGGCACCTTTTTCGCCGGGATCAGCGGCGCCTTGTTCGCCCACAGGATGCAGTACCTGAACCCTTCGGACTTCGGCTTTTTCAAATCCTTTGAAATACTGAATTTTGTCGTGCTGGGCGGCCTGGGCAGCATCCCCGGTACTATCCTGGGCACGGCCGTGCTCAGCCTGGCCCCCGAGTTCCTGCGCTTCGTCAAGGAATACCGGATGATGATCTACGGCGCCCTGATGGTTTTGATGATGATCTTCCGCCCCTACGGCTTGCTGGGCAATGTGGACCTGGTGCGTCTTTTGAAAAAGGCCCTCCCCCGCAAGGCCGGCAAAGGGACCATATCCGGGGATAATTAATATTTAGGGGTGTGCGTATGCCTGTTTTACTTGAACTGGATCACATAACCATTAATTTTGGCGGCCTCTCCGCCGTCAGTGATTTAAATATGCGGGTGGAGGAAGGCCGGATCGGGGCCTTGATTGGACCCAACGGCGCCGGCAAAAGCACTGTTTTCAACATCATCACCGGCATTTACCCCCCCACCCAGGGCGCCGTCGCCTTCAAGGGCAAAAATATTACGGGCCTCAAGCCATATGCGGTTACGGCCCTGGGCATCGCCCGGACCTTCCAGAACATCCGCCTGTTTAAAAAACTGGCGGTGCTGGATAATGTCAAGATTGGCGGCCACAGCCGCGCCAGGTCGGGGATTTTGGGGGCGCTGACGCGCCACCCGGGGGTCAGGCGCGAGGAACAAGCGATTACTGAAAAATCATTGTCCGCCCTGGCCCTGGTGGATCTGGCGGACAAAAAGAACGAGCTGGCCATGAACCTCTCCTACGGCGAACAAAGGCGTCTGGAAATAGCCCGGGCGCTGGCCGCGCAGCCGGCTCTTTTGCTGCTGGACGAACCGGCCGCCGGCATGAACCCGCAGGAAAAGCAGACCCTGCTGCAGATGATTTTGAGCATCCGGCAAACCGGCGTGACCATCCTGCTGGTGGAACATGACATGAAATTTGTGATGAACATTTCCGACCATATCGACGTTCTCGATTACGGCTGCAAAATTGCCGCGGGGACGCCGGCCCAGGTCCAGCGGGACCCGGCGGTAATCGCCGCCTATTTGGGAAAGGGGGTGGCTCAAGATGTTGCTGGCAGTTGAAAACCTGCATGTTTCCTACGGCGGTATTCAGGCTTTAAGGGGTATTTCATTTGAGGTGGAAGAAGGAAAAATAATTGCCCTGATTGGCGCCAACGGGGCCGGCAAGAGCACTACCCTAAAGACCGTCTGCGGCCTGGTGCGCTGCCAGTCCGGGCGGATTACCTACAGGGGAAACGCGCTAAACAAGGTCCCCCCCTACAAGATTGTAAAAATGGGGGTTTCCCTGGTGCCCGAGGGGCGCAGGGTGTTTACCAGGCTGACTGTCATGGAAAACCTGGAAATGGGGGCGTACTCCCGCAATAGCGCCCAGGAGATTAAGGAGTCGCTGGGCAATGTGTTCAAAAGGTTCCCCCGGCTGCTGGAAAGAAAAGGCCAGCTGGCCGGGACTTTAAGCGGCGGCGAGCAGCAGATGCTGGCCATGGGCCGGGCTTTGATGTCCAGGCCGCAGCTGCTTTTAATGGACGAGCCGTCCATGGGCCTGGCGCCGATGCTGGTGGAGGAGATATTCTCGATCATCAGGGAAATAAACAACAGCGGGACGACCATACTGCTGGTGGAACAGAACGCCCATATGGCCCTCTCCATCGCCAACAGCGCCTATGTGCTGGAAACAGGGGAAATAGCCCTCTCCGGCCCGGCCGCGGAAATGGTCAATAACCCCGCTGTCAGAAAGGCCTACCTGGGCGAGTAAATAAAGGAACCCTTACCCGGACTATCCACCGGTCAAACAGGGACCCGCAGGGGCAAATTAGAGCGGTTTGCGGCCCTCCACTATCGCCACCACACCGCCGCACAAGTTCAGATAACGGGCTTCAACCAGTCCGGTCCGGGTAAACAGGCCGGCCAGTTCCTGCTGGCGCATAAAACCTTTGGACGAACTGTAAAAATACTTATAGGCCTTTTTATTGCCTGATACCAGGTTTCCCACAGCGGGAATCAGCCGGTCGAAGCACAGCCAGTAAAACTCCCTGAAAACCGGCGCCCCGGGCTGGGCCATGTCAAGGGACACCACCTTGCCGCCCGGCTTTACCACACGGGCCATTTCCCGCACCGCTTTAAACACGTCGGGCACGTTGCGCAGCCCCCAGCCTACGGTGGCGCAATCAAATGTGTTGTCCGCAAAGGGCAGGCAGGCGGCGTCCCCCTGAATAAAGCTGATGTTGTCCCCGAACTCAAAATCCTTTATATTTTGCCGGGCCACTTCAATCATGTTTTCCGAAAAATCCAGTCCGGTGATCTTCCCCGCCGGGCCCGCCGCCCGGGCCTGCTCCATGGTGAGCATGCCGGTGCCGCAGCAGACGTCCAGGCCGGCGCCGCCTTCTTTCAGTTCCGAGAACTTTACCGCCAGCCTGCGCCAGGATTTATCCAGGCCAAAGGTCATCATGGTGTTGATCAAATCATATCTCTTGGCTATTGAATTAAACGTTTCCCGCACATATTTCGATTTCCCCTGATTACCTAATAAATCAGCCAAAATACACCACCCAGTCTTTTAATCAACATACTTATATTATGGTTGGGCTGTGGGCCACGGTCAAGTGGACTGCTTTGCCATATTTGTATGTCATATTTAAATAAATGTGACATCCTTTGTTAAAAATATATTTATAGGCAATAGCTATCAATCCAATCGCCTAATTATATTTTACAATAAACATTGGCGAATGCTAAGATTAAGAAAAAAGGAAGTGAAGCCATACAAATTTCTGTTGTAGGGACGTGCTCCTATGTTCAATTATAGCAAATAATTATAGGGCACAGTTATGTCTAGAGGGAAAAATAAAAATTTGGAGGTTGAGGTTCAAAATGGCAATTGATGCAAAATCATATAAAAGAGGCGTATATGACTCTTTATATGAACCAGGCAAAGATTATGATGGTGCGTTTTTACCATTTGATCTGCCCCACAATGACCTTGCGGTAAACTCATACAAGAATGGGAGAAAAGAAGGAGACGAACTCAAAAAGGACATCGCGGCAAGAGGCCTTGGCCAGGGAGCCAGAAGAGGCATTGCGGATTCAGTAATAGATCCGGACAACAGGGACTACAATGGCAAATATAAGCCGTTTGATCTGCCAGGCAGTGATAAAAAAGAATACAAAGCCGCTCGTCTCGAGGGAGACAAGTTGAGGAAGGATATAGAGAACAGGACAGATTTTTAAAGGATAGGTTTAAATCTGCAGGACATAACCGTGCCGGAAAAAAATTGGCGCCCCTGATGGGGCCCCACCTGGGATAGAGGGTATCTTTTTGATAACCCTCTTTTTCTTTGAGGGGGAAATCCGGTTTTTGTGAAGAATAAAAGGGTGTCTGGGAAACAAACGCTGTAAAATTGGGGATGTGTATGCAAAAGCAGGAGCTGAGACAAGGTGTAAATGACTCGATTCCAATTGTTTTGGGTTATTTACCGCTGGGATTTGCCTTCGGGGTGCTGGCGACCGAGGCGGGCATGTCCGTCACTCAAGCTGTGATGATGTCGGTCTTATGTTTTACCGGCGCCGGACAGTATATCGCCCTTGGTATTATGCAGGCGGGCGGCGCCGTGCTGACCATCATCCTGGCCAATGTTTTAGTGAACCTGAGGTACCTGTTGTTTTCCGCGTCACTGGTGCCCTACCTCAAGGGCCGGGCGCCGACCGCCGTTGCCAGCCTTTTGTCCTACGGCTTAACAGATGAAACCTACGCGGTGTCAATGAACCGCTACCAAAGCCACCCGCCGACCGTTTCCTATATTGCCGGCCTCTACCTCAGCTCCCATTCCGGATGGATCGGCAGCACGCTGCTGGGCGCCGCGCTGGGGACCCATATCGCCGGCTCAGACCGCCTCGGTTTTGACTTTGCCCTGCCCGCCATGTTCACTTGCCTGCTGGTTTTTATGACCAGGAGCAAGGCGGACGTTTTTGTGGCCCTGTCCGCCGCGTTTCTTTGTTTGCTGATTGGCTATTTAGCGCCGGCCACCATGGGGAATTTATTTAATATTATTATCGCCACGGTTATTGCGGCCAGTTTGGGGATGTTGTTAAATGAGTAGTTCTACTATTTGGATGATGATCATCGGGGTCTCCATCGTATCCATCCTGCCGCGCATTCTGCCGGTAGCGCTGCTGTCCCGCTTTGATTTTCCGGCGCCCCTCAAGAGGTGGCTGTCCTTTGTAGCGCCGGCTGTGCTGGGCGGCCTGACGGCGATAAATGTACTGGCGCCCCAGGGCAATATTGACATCAGCGCCGGCAACGGCTTTATCTGGGCCTTCCTGCCCACCGTTCTGGTCGCCGTCAAGACCAGAAACCTTTTTTACAGTTTGCTGGCCGGCATCCTGACCATGGCCCTTTTGCATAATTTTATTCTCTAAAAAAAAACCCTTGACATGAGCTGATCACATCAAAGGGGTAGAGAGGTAGAGTGCATTTAAGACCTCTAAAATTTTATGGCGAATGCTTATCGCCTTAGTTTTAAAAAGTAGTCCTTGACATGGATAGTTATCTTTTGCTAAAAACATTCGGGTTGTCCTATCCATGTCAAAGCACTGGAGAGAGAGTACACGTAGTAGGGGGGTTTAAAAATTATATTTTTAAATTTTTATAACTAATTTAATCTGGTCACAAAATCTTTAAAATCCTTGGGCGTATCGATATCGAAGATTACCGCTTCGTCCGGCGCTTCAACATACTCCACCCGATCCGCGAGTTTTTTCAGCATCTGCCGGGCGCCCTCGTCGCCGCCCAGTCCCAGCAGCTCATCTTTTAAGGTGCTTTTAAATATCACCGGGTGTCCGGGAAGGCCTTTATATACCGGCCGCAGGACCGCGCATTCCCTTTTTTGAAACTCGCCGATGAGCATATTAATCAATGAGGCGGAAATCAACGGCTGATCCACCATGAAAACCATGAAGGCGGACGCTTTGTCGGAAATCGACCTAACTCCCAGGGCCAGCGATGTCCCCTGACCTTCCTTGTATTTCTGATTGAAAACCACCCTAACAGGCAAGTCGTTAATTACCGCGCCGATTTTTTTTTGTTGGTAGCCTGTCACCACCAGCAATTCATCAATATTGGACAGCAGTACATTTTCCGTGACAATGCGGATCAGTGTGCTGTTTCCCACCTTGAGCAGTTGTTTTGGCCTGCCCATTCTGGTAGACATGCCTGCAGCCAGAATGATTGCTGAGATCATTTTTTTACCAGTACCACCCTGCTCACTGCCGCACAAAAATCTTTTTTGAGGCATTTAAATTCCAAAGATTTTTGTCCGGCAATGCTTATTCCACATCACAACCCGCATCATTATTTACCGGCAACCTAATGCGTATTAACCCTAACGGTCACAATCGGCCAGGAAAGTAAACACTGCTTCCAACACGCCGCCGCCGACGGATAACGCTCTGTCCGAGATGACCGCGCATTCAATGTCCCGGCGCGGATCTATGTTCGCAATTCTTGCTCCCGCAGGCACACTGACACCCTCTCTGACCATTCCCCTGACGATTCCCGCAATCTTGGAACGGGCCGGTGTATCTCCCACGCTAGCTACTATATCGCCTTTTTTTACTGCTTCCCCAATCGGCCGGACGTTTGTCACGACTCCTTCCACCGGGGCCTTGACCATCCTCTCCACAGTGTACCCGCCTATATCTCCGGGCACGCCTGTGTTGGGCAGGGCGCCGCCGTTATAGATTACCCGGCCGAGGCGGTTTCCCCGGCAGGTTTCAATAACCGCGTGCACATCAATTCCGGCTTCAAAACCGGGGCCCAATCCAATCACCAGGGGGGCTTCTTCAATTGTCGTGCCCAGGTTGCGTTTGGCCATCCTGGCGTCGATCACTACCTGCGGAAAGAGTTCCTCTACCACCTTGGCTTCAGGGTCCACAAGGACGGGTATTGTTCCTTCATCAAACATTGCCAGGGCATTTTCTATTGATCCGGCCAGGCTTGCTTTAACGCCTTCAACAATTATTTCGCCGTCCACAACCGCTTCGGCAAAGGAAGTTTTTCTTCTTACCACCAGCGGGGTTTCGGTTTCCGTCATAACTACATCCATGCCGCACCTGTAAAGGCGGTAAGCCACTCCCGTAGCTAGCTCGTCTGCTCCCTTGATCACTGTGATCATGCCCAGTCGACCCATTTTTTCACCACTGTTTCTTTCATTTCAATAAGGTAATATCAGGTAATGCCTCTTCCTATTGTGTCCATCTTAACACCTGTGCATGTCATAAGTGAAATATGCGTTTACGATAGCATTTATAGCCCTTGCTTATCAAATCTAAATAGCTCAGGATACCCTTGACCTGAGGCGCTTGATGATCCCGGGGATTAGTTCCAGAAAGCGCTCCACGTCTTCCTCCGTGTTGCTCCGGCCCAGGGTCAGGCGCAGTGAGCCGTAGGCCACGCGGTGGGGAATGCCCATGGCCAGCAGCACATGCGACGCGCTCACGGCGCCGGCCGTGCAGGCCGAGCCGCTGGACGCGGCGATGCCGTGCATGTCCAGGTTTAAGAGCATATCACCGCCGTCGATGGACTCGAATACAAAGTTGGCGTTGTGGGGCAGGCGCGCGGTCGGATGTCCGGTGAGCCTGACGTGGTCAATGTTCTCCGTAACTCCTTTGATTAGCTTGTCCCGCAATTTGGTTAAACGGGCGTTTTCTTTTTCCCTGTCGGCCGCGGCCAGTTCCACCGCTTTGCCCATGGCCACAATACCAGGCATATTTTCGGTGCCCGGCCGGTGTTTGCGTTCCTGCCCGCCGCCAAAATTATAGGGGCGCCAATTGATGCCCTGCCGGATATAAAGGGCGCCAATCCCTTTCGGCGCGTAAATTTTATGGCCGGAGACAGAAAGCAGGTCTACTTTTAGTTGTTCCACGTCAACCGGTATTTTACCCAAACTCTGCACGGCGTCGCTGTGGAAAAGTATCCCCCTTTCCCTGGCGACGGCGCCTATTTCAGATATGGGCTGAATCGTCCCCACCTCGTTGTTGGCGTGCATAACGGTAATCAAGATGGTGCTGTCCTTGATTGCCTTTGCTACTTCCCGCGGACTGACCATGCCGTAACCGTCCACAGGCAAAATGGTGATTTCATAGCCTTCCTTCTCCAGGGATTTGCAGGTGTCCAGCACCGCGTGGTGCTCGACGGCGGAGGTGATGATATGGTTGCCTTTTTCCCGGTTGGCATATGCCGTGCCTTTGATCGCCAGGTGATCCGCCTCTGTACCGCCGCTGGTAAAGGTTACTTCCTCATTTTTTGCCCCGATATTTTCCGCAACTATTTCCCTGGCTTCTTCCATGGCCTTTTTGGCCTGCCGGCCAAAGGAGTGCAGGCTTGAGGGATTGCCGAATTTGCCGGTCAGAAAGCGCAGCATTTCTTCGGCTACTTCCGGGTGGACAGGCGTTGTGGCGCTGTGGTCGAAGTATATTTTGTCCATCTATATTCCTCCTGAGTTTTCAGCGTGATCCGGGTTATATTAGCATGCCCTTTTAAGAAATGTCAACGCCGCCCAAGATAAACCAAGACCACCCGCGGCTTTTGGCGGGTGGCTTGCTGCAGCCGGTATATGAGCTGTATATTCAGGTTCAGGCATCCTTAAATGCTTCCGCGAATGTGGTCACCGGTTCAATGAATACTTCCAGCGTGCCCCCGCAGGACATCCCTTCGGCGGCCGCCACATCGGCCGTCATTGAAATTTTGTGGATGCAAGGGGCTTGATCATCTATTACACTGAGCGCCTGCACGCGTACTTCGGACTCACCGCAACACCCGCCGCCGATTGTGCCCACTGTGCGCCCGTCCCTGTAAACCAGCATCCTGGCGCCGGCTTTGCGCGGGGTGGAACCCTTTGTTTTAAAAATGGTGGCCAGCGCAGCCGGTGTTTGCTCATTGGCGGCCCTGATTGCTTCCTGCAAGGCGTCTTTGTCCGCGGCGACCGGGATTTCACAGTTATTCACTTCTTCTTTATTTGCGCCGCATACTTCTGCCGAAACCAGCGGCGCGGCGCTGCCGCCCCGGCGATCCTTGATCATTTCCGCGGCGATGCACACGGCGATCTCGGCCGGCGTCTGGGCGCCCAGGTCAAGACCGATGGGCATGTGCACCTGTTCAATCCTGTTCATTTCAATACCGTCTTCCAACAACTGGTCCTTGATCGCTTTTACTTTGCGCCTGCTGCCGATCATGCCCAGGTAGGCGACCGGGTAGCGGACTACCTTGCGCAGGCAATCCATGTCGTTCACATGGCCCCTGGTGGCGATCACCACGCTGCTGGAAGGGCCGAGTTCCAGATGTTCCTCAATTTCGTCAAAACCGCAGCAGATACTTTTGTAAACCCCCGTAAAACGTTCCGGCGCGGTGAAGTCGGGCCGGTCGTCGACAACTGTGACACGGTAACCAAGCAGGTGTCCGATATTGGCCAGCGGTTGGGCGATGTGCCCGCCGCCAAAAATGATTAGTTCGGGCGTCTCCAAGTAAGGGTCAACCATGATCGTCGCCTTTTGCTCCGGGGCATCCGGATTGGCAATATCGGCGACCATAAACATACCGCCGGTCTTGTTTTCCCGCACCAACCGCACTGCTTGCTCCTCCAGCCAGGGCAGCCGCAGGCTCCCCTTAACTTCTTCGCTGTCGTCCGTCAGCAGTATTTTTGCGCCCGGCAGCTTTTTATCCAGGTTTTTTTGACCGATCACTGTTACGAATGTTTTTCCCTGTTGCAAATTTACTTCCACATTTATTACCCCCCTCTTGGATAACCTTTTACATCACTTTCTTTAACTTGATCCTTTGCCGAAGGTACAGTTGGGATATCTGCATTCGGGGCAGGACTTGCACAGGCCGCCGTGGGCCAGGGCAATAATATCCCTGCGAGTGATTCTTTCACCCGCCAGTATGCGCGGCAATAGCAGGTCGACAATGGTTATTTTGAAAAACATACCGCAGGCGGGCACGCCCATAATCGGTACATCCCCCAGGTAAGCCAGCATAAACATGGCGCCGGGCAATGCCGGTGCGCCGTATTTTTCTATCGTCGCCCCCGTTTGCTGAATGGCCTTGGGTGTCACGTCGTCCGGGTCCACGGACATGCCGCCGGTGACGATGATCATGTCGGCGCCTTCCTCAGCCATTTTTTCAATTTTGCCGGCGATAATATTAACATTGTCGGGCGCAAAATCCACACCCATCAGGCGTGAACCGTATGCTTCCACTTTTTCTTTAATCACCGGTCCAAAACCGTCGCGGATGCGCTTTTTGTACACTTCGTTGCCGGTGATCACGGCGCCTACCCGGCGCTCCAAGAAAGGCATCACCTTTACTACCCAACCCGCCTGCCGGCAGATGTTTTCCGCCGTCAGGACTGTTTGTTCCGGCACGACCAGAGGGATCACCTTGGTACCGGCCAGCATGTCGCCTTTCTTTACGACTGTATTATTCGGCAGTGTGGACAGAATTACCTCCGGCAGATCGTTAATTTCCATCAGGGCGGGGATGTTTACCTTGTACAGGCCGTCATGCTCGGCAAATATGTTTACCCGGCTTTCTCTCGGTTCGCTGCATTTCGTGCCTTCCCCGGAAACGGCGGCGCCCAGTCTGATGCCGGCGACGTCTTCATGGGTGTCTGTTTGCTCCAGTTCCAGTATATATATATTTTCTTTGCCCAGCTTCAAAAGCTCGGGGATATCTTCCATTTTAATAATGTGTCCTTTTTTAAAGGACGGCCCCTTGGTCTCACCTTTGACAATTTTGGTGATATCGTGGCTGAGTATCTTGCCTACTGCTTCTTCTACCCTAATTGTTTGTAGTTTCATTCTTTTTACCCCCCCTGGGGAAATTTATTTCCTCAATTTTGGCCGGTGTTAATCAACTTCCAGTTATGCCTTAAATCCTTCTGAAGCCGCAGTCATCATTACATGCATATTCATATTGCAGTTTCACAATCCCCTTGCCCGATCTGGCGCATTTGACATAAGAATCCTTGTGGTAGGGACATCTAACCCAACCGGGAGCTTCCAGGTGGTAGCCCTGGCATTTGTCGCAACGGACGCCCTGCTCTGTAGCCGTCAGTTCATGGTCGTACCTGATTTCCCGGCAATCAACACAGTAACAATAACCCCAGTCTTTAATCACCTTTTTGTAGTACTCTATGTCATGTCCTGCTTCCACAAATAATCCCCCATTATTTTCTAGATTTTATAGTTCAAATGTCAGCTGATTAAGATATGAGAGACGTTTAAACGTCTCTCATATCTATCATCTTGACTGCTTTAGGATTTTTTTAATCCAAGCTTATTTTTTATCCTTCAGTGCCCGCCATACCTTTTCATAGGTAATCGGCAGTTCTGTCAGGCTGACGCCCATGGCGTCGTAAATGGCGTTGGCTACAGCACCCATGGTCGGGGTGGTGGCGCCTTCTCCAACTTCCTTCAAACCATAAGGTCCGTTGGGCTCGTAGCTCTCATCGAGAGTCAGCGACTCAACCGGAGGCATGTCCAAAGCTGTCGGCAGACGATATTCAGCAAAGTTGCCGTTCAACAGCTTGCCGGTCTTCATGTCAAACTTAACTTCTTCCCAGATGGTCTCGCCGATGCCCATGTAGAATGCTCCGTGGACCTGGCCGTGGAACAGTTTCGGGTTGATGATCGTGCCGCTGTCGTGCACGTCCCAGGTGTCTACGCATTCAATCTGTCCGGTTTCCATGTCGACCTTAACCTCGGCCACCTGCGTCGCGCTGCTGTATGCCGGGGAAGTACCCACTGCCGCGCCTTTGTGGTTGCCGCCCAGTTTGCCGGGGTGGTACCAGCCGCGTCCCAGTAGTACGCCGTGGTCAACAAAGTACTTGCGGGCCACTTCTTCAAATGTTAATTTAACTGCCGGTTCTTGTTTAACAAACACGATACCTTCAACGCAATCCAGGTCTTCCGGTGTCAGCGGGCCGTCAAGGTAGCCGTAGCCTTCCTTGATCCGTCCGGACGCTTTCAGCATTTCACAGGCTTTGGCCAGAACTTTCTTCTTAACCTCCGCGCCTGCCCTCTTAACAGCCCAACCGGCCATCAGGGTCTGCCTGCTGGCGTATGCGCCGAAGTCGAGGGTGGAAATGTCGGTGTCACCGCTAACCATCTGGCATCTTTCATATGGATATCCCATAGCTTCCGCAGCCATCTGCATCAGCACTGTGTCGCTGCCCTGGCCGATGTCCACGGCGTTGGAGTATACATAGGCCCTGGTGCCGTCGTCGAAAATTTTGACCATGCCCACTGAGTGCGGGTAGTCGGTCCGGTACTGGCAGAAGCCGGCGCCTGTAACAAATCCGCCGTTGCCCACGCCGATTCCTCTGCCGACGCCCAGTTTGCCTCTCTTCTCGGTCCAGCCGGAAGCGTCGCGCGCCATTTTATTGGCGGCAAGCAGGTTGTAAGACTTAACTTCATATCCGGCTGTGGTGATGCTGTTGCCTTTACGGGCGTTGATCAGGCGCATGTCAATCGGGTCCACGCCAATCGCTTCGCCGACGAGGTCAATGTGGTGTTCAAAGGCAAACCTTGGCTGGGGCTGCCCGTGACCCCTCTGCGCGCCGCAGGGAGGCAGGTTGGTGCAATAACGGTAGCAGTCGAACTTGTAGTTTTCAATCGGATACAGAATGCCCAGCAGGGAGCCGGCATAGTAGGAGGAAGCAATGCCGAGGCCGGTGTAAGCGCCGCCCTCTAGTACACAGTTAAATTTGTGGGCCAAAATTTTACCGTTCTTGTCCACGCCGGTGGTCAGTTCCATGGTCATCGGGTGGCGGCCACGGCCGTTTAAGAAGGTTTCATAGTGGTCATACCATACTTTGACGGGACGTCCGGTTATTTTGGACAGAATCACTGCCGCAAAGTCAGTCCCGGCCGGGTCTAGTTTACCGCCGAATCCGGCGCCGACATTGGTTTGCCTTACGGTCAGGTTGCCCATTTTCATGCCCAGAACGCGGCACAGGTGGTACTGAATATAGTGCACCGATTGGCAGGAGCTGTACAAAAACGCTTTATCCGCTTCCCAGTACGAAGTAGCGCAATGGTTCTCGATGAAAGCGTGGTAGGTGCGCTGGCCCTGGAATTTATCGGTGCGCACATAGTAGGCGTCTTTCATAGCTTCGTCCACATTACCAAAGTGGTGGTGGATTTCGGTGTTAACGTTTCCGGGGTACTCCTCAAATAGTTGCGGAGCGCCTTCTTTGGCGGCATCCTGCCAGGTGAATACGGCCGGCAGCTCTTCATATTCCACTTTGATCAGCTTGAGCGCCTTAAAGCAGGTTTCTTCGTCAACAGCGCAAACCGCGCCGATTTTATCGCCATGGAACCTTACTTTGTCCAGACAGAAAATGTTCTCGTCAAAGCGGGCTGGGCTCAGACCGTATTTCATTGAGGGAACATCTTTGGCGGTAATGATCGCCTTAACGCCGCTTAGTTTTTCCGCTTCAGAGGTGTCGATATTTTTAATGTATCCGTGGGCTATGGTGCTGCGGATTAACTTGCCGTAGAGCATGCCCGGGAACTTCAGGTCGCCAGTATATTGCGCGTGCCCGGTTGTTTTTCCATATGAGTCGTTTCTGTCAACGCTTTTTCCAACATATGAATAATCTTGTTTCACTACGCTCACCCTCATCCTTTCTTTAGAGATTTTCAGCCGCGTCTAATACGGCCGCAACAATATTCACATAACCTGTGCAGCGGCACAGGTTTCCAGCTATGGCTTCACGCACCTCATATTCGGTCGGATTGGGGTTTTCATTAAGCAGCGCCCTGGAAGAAACAATCATGCCAGGCGTGCAAAAACCGCATTGGAATCCTGCGTGTTCAATGAATTTTTCCTGTACTATATCCAGATCTTCCCCGTCCTGAATACCCTCAATAGTTGTGATCTCGTGTCCGTCGCAGTCAACAAGCAGTACCAGGCAGGCGTTGACGGCATTGCCGTCCATCATTACCGTGCAGCAACCGCAGTCGCCAAGTTCGCAACCTCTTTTAGTACCGGTCATATCGAGTTCGTCACGCAAGAAGTTTACCAGCAGGGTGTTTGCTTTAACTACCTTTGTATAATCGGATCCGTTAACACACACGGTAACCGCGTAACGTTTGATTCCATCTTTATCGACAACAAAGCTCGACATTTTCACATCTCCTTTCTATTTTATACGTGACCCTCGTCAACAGCTTTACGCAGCGCGCGTTTGGTGAAGATACGCACCAGGTCGGTGCGGTATTCAGCAGACGCTCTGATGTCGGAGATCGGTTTGCATTCGCCCGATGCGATTACGCCGGCTTCAGCTAATACATCGTCGGTCGGTTTTTTCCCTTTTAAGAAATCTTCAGTTTTCTTTGCCCGCACGGGTGTGGCGGCAACAGCGCCCAGAGCAATGCGCGCGTCTTTAATAACGCCGTTTTCTACTTGAACGGCAACAGCTACGCCGACCACGGCTAGAGCGCCGGATTTGCGCAGACCAAATTTAATGTAATTGCTTCCAGTCATTTTCTGCTCAGGAATCAATAATTCAGCAATCAGTTCGTCTTGGGCCAGAACAGTTTTCCCAGGGCCGGTAAACACTTCTTCCAGGGGCAGGGTCCGCTCGCCTTTTGGACCAACGAGCTTGGCTGTGGCGTTAAGGACGATAAAAATCGGCGGCAGGTCGGCCGACGGTACGGCACTGACGATATTACCGCCTATAGTGCCTCTATTGCGCACCTGGTTGTTAGCCATTTGCCTGGCGGCGTTTGCCACGGAGGCGTATTTTTCTTTTAAAACATCCGACTTGACCAAATCGTTGTGCGTGCACAATGCACCCACACAAACGCCTTTACCCGCTACATATTCAATCTTTTTCAGTTGGTCCAAATTCTTCACTGAAACAACAACTTCCGGCGCCAGCAATTCATTTTTCATCTTGACTACCAAGTCAGTTCCGCCGGCAAGCACCTTGGCTTTTGCCCCATACTGAGACAACAGCCGGCATGCCTCCGCGATGCTATCCGGTGCGTAATACTCGAAATCTGGTAGATACACGTTTTCTCCTCCTCTTTTTTAGTAATCTCCTGTGTGCCAAACAAAACCGTTCCCTGCTATTTAATTCTCTGCATCACCCTCCTCTTAAAACTAGCAGTCCCCTTTTTTTATTAAAAGGGTCCTTGTATGTCCCTGTATAACCGCTTCTAATATTGAAACAAACACTGTTTTAACCATGCTTAACCGCATAAAAGAACCTTTTACCGGCTTTATCTTACCACCCGGCAATAATCAATGTGAAATATGTGTTTGCGATTGGATTAATTAGCCCTGTCTATAAGTTTGCCAGGGTAATAATATTTTCTAATATAAACGCCGGTGCAAGGCCCATGCCCGGCAACGGCCCACGCTATTAATAGGCCGGCTCTATGAATTCCATTACTATTAACTATTTATAGGGTAAGTGGTTTGGTAGTAAAATAGAGCAATAAACAATGCGTTATGCTAATTTTATCTATGCTGTCACAATTTACCTGGGTTGGCCGGATAAATGTTCAAGTTTAAATACATTTACTAATCACTGTCCTGCATATATAATAATTAAAAGTAATCCATGGCATGATCGCGCTAACTAGCATCAACTGTATAAAAGGTTACAAAACAACTAATTGATAGGACCATTTGCTTGCAGTAAAATTACTTAACTGTATAAAAGATTACAAAACAACAAACCAATGGGACCATTTGCTTGCAGCAAAATTATTTATTGGATCTTAGCCTTAAATAATGCAAGGTTACCATGATTAGATAATTACATGATCATAGGGAGGGGTACAGATGGAAATGCACCAGTTGGAATATGTACTTGCCGTAGCAAGGTACCATAATTTCACACGGGCCGCGGAGGAAATTAAAATCTCACAGTCCTCACTCTCCCAGCAAATCAGCAAGCTGGAAAACGAACTAGGCACCAATTTATTTGTGAGGACAACCAGGTCGGTGCGGCTGACGCCGGCCGGGGCGGAGTTTATTAAACACGCCCAGCGCATCATGTCGGAAGTAAAGGATGCGCGCCGCAGCATCCAGGACTATGTGTCCATGGTCAAAGGCGAGCTTGCCTTCGGCACCATTCCGATCATCGGCAGCTACAATGTGCCTAATCTCTTAAAATCATTTCAGGACAATTATCCCGGTATTAAAATGCGCATTGTCGAAGAACAGTGTGAGGATCTGTTGGCTATGCTGCATGCCGCAAAAATTGACGTGGCCCTGACGCAGGTAAGCAGGCCCGATCCGAACATCAGGTTTTATCCCCTTTTATCCGACAGAATGGTACTTGTAACAAGCAGCAGGCATCACCTGGCCAACAGGGAGACGGTAAATATAAGTGAATTAAAAAACGAAAAGCTGATTTTAACGCCTCCAAACTCCGGACATCACCATGATTTTTGCGGCGCCTGTGAAACTGCCGGGTTTACGCCAAATGTTGTAATCGACTGCTCCATTGTTAAGACAATGCTCAGCTTTGTGCGCGAGGAGATCGGCATCACCGTGCTTTCGTATAAGGTGGCCATGGCGGAGAAAGACCCCGGCATGAGGATTATAGAAATTACACCGGCCATACCGAGAAAGCTCACACTGGCTACGAGAAACACTACCGACACGCCGCCCACGCTGAAAATGTTTTTAAGGTTTACCGGCCAGTGGGTGAAAACACAAAAAAGCTTGGATCAGGTAAAAATACCCGTGGCCAGGGCGTCTCTCACAGCCCGGGACATCAGGCTGATCTACAGCAGGTAACCCGGTTAAAAAACAACTGCACTTGAAGCAAGGCAAGAAGCCTTGCTTTTTTTATTTTAATTAAACAAAATAAAACTGCTTTTATACCCGGAGGGTATAAAAGCAGTTTATGTCTTTCATCCAATGGTTGGGTTTTTACCCTACCCTTTAGTGGAACATACCAATCGAGGTCCAGTACGGGATAGCGATAGCCAGGGTAATCAGCACGGCCACACCGTATACCATACCATAGGTACTGCTTTGCCCGGATGTCCAGGACCTTTCTTTGGCAATCGACTCGGCCACCATGGCGAACATGTTCGTATAGGTCAGGAAGAACGCGTTTGCCGCCATAATGAAGAGGGGCACCCAGACCAGCGGGTTGACGCCAAAGTTTTTCGCTATTTCGGGAAGTATCGGGATCAGGATGGTCATGGTCGGGATAAACACCGCCACGTCAAAGAACCTCAATATGAAGAACAGTATAATTATGGAGTAGCACAATAACCAGGGGCTTGTTGTCAAAGGCGCTATTACAGGGACTAACACACTAATCAGCCACTTGTTCACGCCGGTTGGTCCAAATACACCGCCGATGCTCATGGCCACGCCGATGAACATAATTAAATCCCAGCTGATGCCTGTGCTGATTTCCCCGCCCTTGATCACACCGAATACGGTCAGCAGGAAGAGTCCGCCCAGCACCGTCGCTCCGTCGGGAATACCATGCATCTTGTTGGTGAAGAACATCAGGAAGCAAATTACCAGGATAACCGCGCTGACGCTCTGATCCTTGCTCCATGCGCCGAGTTCGGTATACGCTTTTTGGAAATACTCTTTTTTCAAAGTAATCGGCTCTTTCGGTTTCAGAGCGAAATAGCCGCCGACAATAAGCAGTAAGGTCAAGATCAGGGCAGGCATAAACATAACTTGCAGGTAGGAACTGAAGGTGAGCATGCCTTTCAAATCAGGGATCGCTTCCATCATGCCCAAGATAATTGGGCCGTGCAGTGAACCTGTAAGCCAGCCTGTTCCCGGTATGACGGCCATAGCCCAGGCCGACAGCAGCAGCAGCGCGCTGCCTTTGGACCTTAGCTCCAGCTGGCAGGCCTCAATTACACTGACAGCAATAGGTACAATGATGACGCAACGTACAGTAATCGAAGGGGTAAGCGCCGACAGAGCCAGGCCGATGATTACAAAGGCCAGGATCAACATCGGATAAGAAGGGTTGAACATCTTCATTACTAAAAAGCCGATCCTTTTGCCCAGCCCGGTTTTAATCAGCACGAATCCGAAGAACAGCGCCGGAATCAGGGTCCACAGGGCGCTGCTGGTAAATCCGGAGAAAACGTTGGGCGCCGGGACTTTAATGGCCAGAGTAAACAGCAGGAAAAAAAAGCCCGCCACGGATTTGGGCACATCCAAAGGAGCGAATATCCACATACCGATAGTCATAATCAGGGCAAACAGTACCCAGTGGCCCTGCGCGGACAAATCCGGCACCCAGGGTTTGGCCAGTCCGACATAAAGGGCAATAAGCACCATCACTAGAAAGAACCCATCAGTTACTTTAAATTTAGAACCGGTTTCTGCCGTCATGAATTATTTTCCTCCTCTCAGGTTTTGGAAAATTTGCCTACTTTAAAGCTTTTTCATGAAATTAAGATAAATCCAAATGTCCGCTTATTCTTTTTAAGACCACCTCGCCCGCCGCCGGCGTTCAGCATGGGGCACTTACGCCCCATGCGTCGCGTCCTTCATCGGCGGCCTCATTTACTGCCTGGCCTCAGTCAAGTGTTTAGCCCTTGGCAGCCAATATTTCTTTGAGCCTGCCCCATTCCGGTTCGAATATTTCTCTGGGCATTTCTTTTAAATTGGGGGAGATCTCCGGCCTGAAGCCCATATGGGCAATGACGTCTTTTTCCACGTCCATGCCCGGCGCTATTTCAACTACGGTTACCTTGCCGTCGATCAGTTCGAACACGGCGCGTTCGGTGACATAGACCACCTCTTGTCCTCTTTTGGCGGAATACTCGCCGCTGAAGGTGACATGCTCATTGGCCTGGACAAATTTCTGGATCTTGCCTTCCTTCAGAATTTTGATGGTTCCGTCTTTGACCTCATATTGCGCTCCGCCCGCTGTTAAAGTGCCGCAGAAAACCGCCTTCTTGGAGGACGATGAAATATTGACGAATCCGCCCGGCCCCACTACCTTGGGTCCGAACTTACTGACGTTAATGTTACCTTCGACATCGCACTGGGCCATGCCCAGGAAGCAGATGTCCAGCCCGCCGCCGTCATAAAAGTCAAACATATAGCCGTGATCAACAATAGCATCGGGGTTGCAGGCTGCAGGGAAATCCATACCTTTGGCAGGCACGCCGCCAAAGGCGCCTAACTCGATGGTCATCAACAAATCGTCGCTGACGCCTTCTTCACCGGCTACAGCGGCAACTCCGTCGGCCATTCCGATGCCCATGTTGACGCAGGCGCCGTTTCTCAGTTCCATGGCCGCCCTGCGTCCTACAATCTTGCGCTCGTCAAGGGCCATGGGTTCAATGGCTGCAAGGGGCTTTCTGATCCGCCCGTCATATGCGGGCTCATTTAAGGTCACTCTTGTCTGCAGGTGGTTTTCCGGTTTGCCGACAACGATGTAGTCCACCAACACGCCCGGCACTTTTACAGCCTTGGGATTAAGTGTTTTAGCCTTGGCCACATACTTAACCTGGGCAAAGACGATGCCGCCGTTTCTTTTTGCCGCCATGGCCTGGTGCAGCGCTTCCAGGAAAAGAGGCTCTTCATCCATAGTCATATTGCCGTCTTCGTCGCATACAGTACCGCGGATCATCGCCACATCCAGTTTCAGGGGCTTAAAGTACAGATACTCTTCTCCCTGGAAATTAACCAGTTCTACCAGGTCATCCGGGGTAATGTCATTAACTTTGCCGCCCTCACGGCGGGGGTCGGCATAGGTGCCCAATCCAACCTTGGTGAGTACGCCCGGCTTGCCGCCGGCCATCTGCCGGTATAAATGAACCAGCACGCCCTGAGGAAACAGATGGCACTGGACTTTATTATCAAGAACCAGATTGCCCAGCATGGGGGCTTCACCGATATGTCCGGCAGTGTGCCTTCTGACCATGCCTTCGTGCCCCACATGGCCCATGCCCCTCGTTTTCCAGTCGCCGCAGCCGCAGCTGTGCGTGTTCCAAAGATCCCGGGGGTGACCGGTTTCAAGAAAACTCTTCTCAATCGCTATCGCCAGCTCTTCGGGAAAACCACACAAGCCCGCCGTAGTCCATGATACACATGATCCGTCTTTCACTAACGCCCCGACTTCTTCCGGGGTAATAATCTTAGCCATCATCTCTTCTCCCTTCAAATTCTAATCTTCATTAAAACATTCTGCGATAAGCACCAAACTACTACAAAAACAAGATAACTCAAAGTTATCCCGTAGTTTGAAAAAAAATATTTCACCTCGCTTCCGAATGCATTAATATAGAGCAATTATTGCTGTATGCAGTATCCCGCATCTTTTTTTTCGGTTTTATCTTACCATCGGCAAATGAGCAAAGAGAAATATGCGTTTACGATGGCATTTATTATTTATACCTATAAATATTGAGGTTTATTGGCGCTTGTTACTTTTGCGCCAGATACCCATTTCCCCGGCGCTTCTTACCAATTCTTCACGGAAATCCGGATGGGCGATAGAAATCAGCGCTTCCGCTCTTTGCCATAAGGTTTTGCCTCTTAGTGAGGCAATCCCATATTCGGTTACTATACTGGGCGCCATGCCGCGCTGGATGGATACCGCCGAACCGGGCGCCAGGACCGGCCTGATCCGGGATAGCACCCGGTCGCCGCTCCTAAAGGTGGCAGGCATGCAGACGAAGCCTTTTCCTCCTTTTGACCTGAAGGCGCCCAGCGCGAAGCAAAGCGCCCCGCCGGTACCGCTGATTTGCCGGGCGCCCGAAGACTCGGAGTTGATCTGGCCGAAAAGGTCCACGTCTATGCAGCTGTTGATTGATACAAAGTGATCCAGTTGTCCGACCACATTGGGATCGTTTGTATAATTTACCGGCATAAAGACGCATGCCGGGTTTTCATTGACAAAGTCGTAAGTCCTGCGGGTGCCGAGGGCTATGGTGGCAACGATTTTATACCGGTCTATGTTTTTTCTCGCTCCCGTCACCCGCCCTTTTTCCACCATGTCCACCATCGAGTCGACAAGCATCTCGGTATGGATGCCCAGGTCCTTTAAATCCGAATTGGCAATCATATCGCCTACGGCGTTGGGCATGCCGCCGATGCCCAGCTGCAGACAGCATCCGTCCGCCAGCTGTCCGATGATCAGCGAAGCGATCTTTTGATCAATTTCATTTGGCCTGACCGGGGCTATTTCAGGAACTGGGTAGTCGGCCTCAACAATATAGTCCACCCGGGAAATGTGGATCGCCTCTTCCAGGCCGAGGCAGCGCGGCATCTGGGGGTTGACTTCGAGAATGATTGTTTTGGCCGCTTCACACATGGCCATGGTGTGCGAAACCTGCGGGCCAAAATTAAAATAGCCGTGTCCGTCCATCGGCGCAACCGGAATCATCACCACATCGACGTCAATATAATTGCGGTAATATTCGGGCAGTTCGCTGTAGATCATGGGAATATATGAACAAAGTCCCTGATCGCCCAGGCTGCGGTCCAGGGCGCTGAAATGCCAGTTATTGTACAGAAAATGCTCCCCGGCCGGATCAGCCTTGACCACCGCCGGTATTCCGGCAATACGCGTGGTGCAGCGTATTTTTACGTCCCGTAGTTCATTCTTCCTGTCGGCCAGGGCTTGATCCAGCAGGACCGCGCACCCGGAAAAGGAGCCGAATTCAACCCAGTCGCCCGACTTTACCGCCTTGACCGCCTCCCGGGGCGCAACGAGTTTTTGTTTGTATATTTCTGCATAATTCATGATTTTTTTAAAAAAAGGCCGGTATCATTCCTGATAACGGCCTTTATTCCCTATACCCTGGCCAACCTTTTGTCCAATGAGCCGGCTCCGCCCAGGTCTGTTATCGGCGGTCTGTTGTCGCGGAAGCGCTTAGCTTTCAATTCATAAACAGGCAGCGTGCCGGGAGGCAATAGTTCCACATCCATGTTGATCATAAAGGACAGCTGCAGTTTTTGTGATATTTTTTTACGCACATTATCCCACATACCCTGCTCAACATCGCTGTTGGGCTCCACCCTGACGGTGATTTTGTCCATCCCGTTTTCGGTTTTGGACGCTATATATTCATAATTATTAGAGCATTCCGGCATTCCCCGGATCACGTTCTCAATCCCGGCGACGGACACACATACACCGCGGATCTTGATCACATCCCCGACACGTCCCATAAATCCTTTCATCACACTGAGCGTCCTGCCGCAGGCGCAAGTGGCGCCCGCTTCAATGCCCCTGACCAGGTCACCGGTTTCATATCTGATGCAGGGGTGGGTTTTGCTGATTAAATCAGTAACAACCAGCTTGCCGGACTCGCCCGGGGGAACAGGTTCATCAGTTTCGGGGTTCAAGACCTCACAGTAGGCCAGGTCATCGTTCATATGCCCGGCGCCCTCTTCGCACAGCCAGGCCAGATAGTGTGTTTCCTGGGTGCCGCAGTAATCAAATATCTTGGCGCCCCATGCTTCTTCCAAACGTACGCCTGTGTTTGGAATAGACATTTTACCGGGCTCTCCGGCAGTCAGTATTTTCCTTATTCCCAAGGTCCGCGCATCAATGCCGTTTTCCTCGGCGACCCTGGCCAGGTGCAAAAGGTATGTCGGCGTACCCATTAACACCGTTATGCCCAGTTTTTTGATCATTGTCAGCCGCATCAGGCTGTTCCAGATACCGCCCGGAATCACCAGGGCGCCGATTAAATGCTCGCAACAGTCATAGGCGGCGGCCAGTCCCAAAAAAGGTGTAAAGCCAAAAGCGGCGTGGACCACGTCGTCCTTTCTGATCCCGGCCGCCCAGACGGCGCGAATCGCCCCGGCGCAATAAACCCCGAAGTAATCTTCCTCGTTAAATGGGATGATCACCGGCTCGCCCGTGGTTCCCGAGGTCATGCCGATGCGGATGAAAGGCCCCCTGCCGGGGATGCTCATCATTCCATAGGGCGGTTCTTTTTCCTGGCTTAAACGTATTTCTTCCTTATGAAGGATCGGTATGCGTCTGATATCGTCAAGTGTTCTTAAAAGCGCCGGGCAAAAATTACTTTGCTCCCATTTCTGGCGGTAAAAAGGGCTTTTCTCCCAGAGGTAATTAACCTGTTCACGCAATCTAGCCAACTGAAGTTTTTTCATCTCCCGGTGCGGCATGGTTTCCGCCGGGGACCAGTACTTGTAACCAACTTCAGTACTTTGCTGAATCCCGTTCATATACATAATCAGTAACATCTCTCTTTCTCTTACCAGACTATTTTGCCAGGAGTTCTACCAGCGTCACTGGTGTTACTACAGCGCCATATTCTGCACACCTGTACGTCCTTGGCTTGCTTAGTAGTAGAATAGAGTATTGCAACAATATGCCGTGTTTGTTCTTGTGCCTGTGTCAATGCATATGTAATTGGTTATACCTTGTTGTCCTGACCCACCACCACCATAATTATCTACGGGATGCAATAAATAGTTAGTGACTGCTTATTTTTATTATCATTCACCGGGCAAGCAAAGTGAAATATGTGTTCTTAATCGTATTTATTGGCCTGGCTAATTAATCTAGTTATTAATGTGTCTAAGAGCGGACGGGGTATAAAAAAAGCGCTTTCCAATATCAGCGCCGGATTATTTAAAATTTCTTCCTGACAGTTATTGACAAGATGAATAATAAAGACGGATCAAGTTAAAGTCTTTCCTTTCCCTACTTTTGCCTTCAAATGTTTTGATAGTTTGTTTGAGGTGCTCTAAAAACCTGTTGACATTGATCCAACCGCCTAATTTTTCATCATAAACATAGATAACCTGTGAGTTATTGGCTATTTGTCCTGATTTGGACGCGCTACCCATCGTATTCACCCCCACATTGCTATTCCTTTTTATTTGGGGTTACCCAATAGCCGGTTTCGCGATAGGGACTTTGCAGTTCCTGATAATGCTTTCTTTTATTAATGTACTCTTGCTTTTTTTTGTCCAGGTAGGCATGGTGACGCCTTCTGCCCGCATCTGAAAAACGGTGGTCTTCCCTGGGGTAAAACGTCAGCCGCGCCTTTTCCCCATCAGCCTTGATTTCTCCCCTGGTACCGCAGAAAGGACAGATGACAGCGGCGCCGTCAAATTTTAAAATGTTGCTCCAGCATACGGGGCATTCGTTATCTTTAGGCCTTCGCCCGCAGCCGGGGTCAAGGAGCGCCCGGCCCAACTGCCGCGCTCTTTTCAGATTGGCGGGTTCCTCGATTGCCTCGCCGGGCGAGGCGCCGAAAAAGACCGCGCTGTCAACCAGGTCCAGGTTTAAAAACCTGGCGGTCAGGTTTAGCGCCTGTTCGGCATAACCTTCCCAGTTGGGAGCGCCGTAGGTGGTTACCGTAACACATCGCTTACCGGCAAACCGCTCAAATTTATTTCCCATAGCCAGAAACCGGTCTTTTAGTCTTTTGATGCTGCCGCCGGGCCCCAAAATATAACACGGCGCCGCTATCACCACAGCATCGGCCAGGCTTATTTTATCCAGCAAAAAGGCCAGATCGTCTTCAATAACGCAGGCCGCGTCCTCAGGCAGGCAGGAATAGCACGCCCGGCACCCTTTTATATCCAGGTCGGTGAGCCTGATCATTTCAAGCTTATTGCCCGGGCCGGCCGCCTCCATGATCACCCTGGTTAATATCTCACAGTTGCCTACCCGGCGCGGCGAGGCCACTATCCCCAAAATCCGTTTCAACAGGCCAACCTCCATCCTGCGTGTTGGATATTAGACCCTAATTAAGCTCATAAAATACCTTTCCATTGGTTTCAGTCCGCTTGATCCTGCCGGTGTGCCGCAGGTATTCCAGGTGAGTGACGGCTTCCCCCACGGCAAAGACCTTTTGGGCCAGTGGGAATAAATCCCAAGAGCTTACGGAAATATCCCAGCTCATTTTACCGGCAACCTGAAAGGCGTTTCTCCGCCCGGCCTCTAAAATTTTCAAGACCTCGTCGAGCCTCTCCCGGTGATGCTGTTTTATTTCGCCGATCCTTTTGTGGATATTCTTAATCAAACTCTTGTGGCCGGTAAGCACAAGGCTTACATCCAATCGATCGACTTTTTCAAGACTTTTCAGGTAATGTCCCAGCGGGTCCGCAATACTTTTTTCGAAGGTTATATTGGGCGTAATATCGTCAAGAATATGATCGCCGGAAATGAGGATTTTATTTTTGGGTTCATATAGGCATACATGTCCGGGCGTGTGGCCGGGGGTTTCCAGGCAGGTAAAGCTGTAATCGCCCGCCTCTATCAAATCGCCTTCCTTAATCATGGAAAAGGCCTGCCGCACATGGGCGTTAAACCTCCTGCCCGAATGCGCCTGCATGGCCCGGGGCAGGTCCTCTTCGGGGAAACCATAGGCGGCGAACATTGCGCCGATATCATTCCAATAAGAAGCGTCGCACATTTCGTTTACCAGTTCGGCGTCTTTTTCAGTAGCGTACAGGGTTGATTTTTCCGTGGCCAAAGCCGCGGTAAGACCGCTATGATCGGCATGCAGGTGGGTAATCAGGATGTCCGTTTGTTCTAAAACCACATCCAGGGCCGCCAGCCCGGCAAGCAGCGCCTCTTTGCTTTCCTCCCGGTTCCAGCCCGTATCTATCAGCAGATTGCGCGTCCGGCCTTTGATTAAATAGGAATTTGTCGCCCCAAGGGGGCTTCTGGGCAGGGGCGTTTCTATCTTATAAATACCGGGCAAGATTTCTTGAGTCATTTAACCGTCCTCCCCTGGCCGGAGACAATCCAGCAATCTTTTTTAAGGTGATATTTTCTATCTTACTAGTCGAAAAAAACAAAATGAAATACTTATTAACAATTGCTGCGATAGGTTTAGGCTATAAATAAAAAAGCCCCGCCCTGCAACCATTGCCGCGGTGGCTTTTTTCCCCTGTTTCTACTTTTTTTCACGCTCGGGGCAATTTTTGAGAAAATCACATGGGCCCGCGCCCCCTGATTCTTCACAGCGCCCGCCGCAAGGTTCGATATGGATTAACACATGCGAACCCGCCAGTGAGCGGCGCATCTCCTCTTCTATCCGGTCACACAGGGCGTGAGCCGTTTTAATGTCTTTATCCTTGGGCACCACCAGGTGCAGGTCGACATAACGGTCACTGCCCGATTTCCTGGTGCGCAGTTTATGGAACTCCACAAACTCTCCTGAATATTTCCCCAGTACACTGAGAATAACGGTCTCCTCTTCTCCGGGCAGGCCAAAGTCCAGTATGCTCAGCATCGAATCCCTAATCAGGCCGTAGGCGGCTTTAAATATCAGCAGGGCCACAAACAGCGCGATGATCGGGTCGATTATCTGATATCCTGTTAAATAAATCGCGCCCATGCCGGAAAGGACCCCCAGAGAAGTGTAAACGTCGGTGCGCAGGTGCCAGCCGTCTGCTTCCAGGGCGGGCGAATCCGTTTCCCCGGCTACTTTTAAAAGCCTCCCGGAAACCAGGATATTGACTACTACAGAGACAGCCATTACGGCAGCGCCCAGGCCGGGGCTGTGCATTTCAGAACCGCCTTTTAACCTGGGCAGCGCGCCGGAGATAATTATTACTCCCGCGGCCAGGATCATCAGGGCTTCCACAATGCTGGACAAATTTTCAACCTTGCCGTGCCCGTAATGATGTCTTTCATCAGCCGGCTTGGAGGACTCCCGCACAGCGAAAAAGGCAATCAATGCCGCAACCAGGTCCAGCCCCGAGTGAAAGGCCTCAGAGATAACGCTGATTGAGTTGATCGACAGGCCTATGGCCAACTTGCCGAATGTCAGGATCGTGTTTGACCCAATTGAAAGGGCCGCCGCCTTAACTTTGTCATTCAACCGCAGAAACCCCCATTGCCTGTATTGTGGTTAATAATTTATTCTGCGCCTTGTTCTTTTGCAGTTTATTATATATAACTATCCGCTCAATACAAACAAAAGAAGGGGTGGGGGCGCCAAATCGATCACATCTTCAGCCTAAAAGCCTGATAAATTCGCTAATTTCATTTTTTATATTTAATTTTTCCTCCGCTGATATATATATTAACAGGTTGCTATTTTCTGTATTTTTGCGAAATTCCCTGAGGCTGTTTAGCAGATGATCATATTCTCTTTGCCTGGTCTGGTAATCCGTCCTTATTTCCTGAAGCACGGCCTCCCTTAGGAGACTGACCGGCATATGTTCCTGAAAAGCCCTTTCGGCCCACTGCCTCTGTTTTTCCTGATCCTTTAATTGCAGCAGCACCTTCCCATGGCCTTGTTTAATGTCGCCGCTGCTTAACATTTGCTGGACTTCCAAAGGCAGCTTGAGCAACCTGAGGGTATTGGCTATATTCGGTTGGGGCTTGCCCAGCCTGGCCGCTAACTCTTCCTGGGTCAGCCCTTCTTCTTCCAGGATTTTTTTGTATGCCTGGGCCTCCTCAATGGGATTGAGGTTTTCCCTCTGCAGATTTTCCGTCAGTTGCAGCATCAGCTTGGATTCGCTGTCATCAAAAATTATGGCCCGGATCACCTTTACCCCGGCCATTCTGGCCGCCTCAAAACGCCTGTGGCCAACCAATAGCGTAAACGTCGCGTCGCTGTTTTCTCTGACTATTACCGGCTGCAGCAGGCCCACATTGCTGATGGACTGGGCCAGGCCCTTTATTGCTTCCCGGTTATAACCCTGCCTGACATTATCACTGGTAACGATTTTTTCTATAGGAATGTCCATATACAAGACTACATCCCCCCCGATATCAAATTATATAAAAACCTCCCCTCCAGATAATTTGTCTATGTACTTCCACAAATGCCGGTTATTTTCCTGTTAGCCTGCAAAAAAGACATAAAAAAAACAACACGGACTGTTTAGCCCGGCTGTTAGAACACATGTTTGCATGGAGGTTAATGGGCGGTATGCTGCGGCCGCGCCCCGTTCATGTTAACATCCGTAAAACTACTGTCGAAAACACCCTGGTCCCGGGGCGAAACGAAGCCCAGATCTAAATTGAGGGCCTTGGCCAGGAACGGATCCAGGGCCACGAGATCATCCCGGTTTATGTCTTTAAGAGATGCCTTGCCCAGGGTAACGGCCACAGCCTCCATTTCGTGCATGGTGGCGTTAAGAAAATTAAACAGGTTTTGCACGGAACGGTCGATATCCAGATCTTCGCTTATTTTTCCCGTATAAACCACCAGGGCTGTGGGAGGTTCAAAAGGGGTGGCCCTGGTAATCTGATCCCCCACCATGGCTATAATCGCGGCAGTGCCGATGTATACCGCGTCCGCCCCGAGGGCCATGGCTTTAAGTATTTGTCCGGGTGTGATTAGGCCGCCCGCGGCAATTAAGCTCATTTCCCGCGTGGCGCCTTTTTGGGCCAGAAACCGGGCCGCCCGGCTGATGGCGAAGATTGTAGGCAAACCCACATCGTCCTCCAGGGTCGGCGTCCCGCCGTGTGTCCCTCCCTCGGCGCCGTCGAGGGTGATAAAGTCGCATTCAGCTTCAAGGGCCACCTGCAGTTCCTTTTCCAGGTGATGTGTCGCCCCAATTTTTAAACCCACCGGCACGCCGGTCTCTTCTTTCAGCTTTCTGACTAATTTAATAAAATCCTCTTTCGTGTTTACACCGGGCAGGCGGGAATGGATTACGGCGTCTTCCCCCTCCGCCAACCGGAAAACCTCCCTGTACTGCCCGCCGATATTTTTGAATGCCGTCCGTTGCGGGGCGGAGCCCTGGGCGCCCTGGCCGAGCTGGATTTCAACAGCGTCGAGCCGCTTGTATTTATCCCGGCTGTTCAGCCATCCCCCCCGGTTGTATTGTCCGATTAACAGCTGCGCTTCCTGCCGCTCTTCTTCCAGCAGGCCCGCTTCACCGGTATTGGTCGCCGTTCCCGCAATCGTCGCCGCCCTGGCCAGGGCAATCTTGGCGCTTTTACTCAACGCGCCGCCAAATGACATGCCGGCAAACATCACGGGTATGGAAATGTTAAGCGGCTTTTTTGCCCTGGGCCCAATTTTAACGGAGGTGTTGATGCCCACGTCTTCGGGTGTGGGAAAGCGAAAAAGGTGCACAGGGCTGAAAAGCAGTTTTTCCCACGGGGAAAATTGGATATGGCTGCCCAGGGGACGCGGGACGGGGGTTCCTTTTGCGGATTTTAAAATGATTTCAACAAGGTTTATCGGATTTACTTTTTTCAGCGTAGGGATCATTTCATATATGTTTTCGATATATTGATCCCTGGACATGGTGCGCACGGCGTCGTCGGCAATCTCGTTAACAACCCCTCTAAAAAGCCTGGAGAACAACCCCAATTTTAACCACTCCATTCAATTTTATTCTTCAGCATTATAATTACCGGCAATAACGGTATCAACCGTGGGATCTCCTGCCAGTTTCAGTCTGGTATCTGTTTTTGCCAATAAACCCGCTGTTTTGCCTCCTTTAGTATATTTAAACAAGATTGGATGAAGGATCTTAGCAGGCGACGTCAAATAAATAGCAGGAGAATTTCTATGTATTTTTGACATTGGAGGGAAATTATTTGCTGGTACATGAACTAATCCTTACGGGCGCCGGGGATAAAATAGCCATATACGAAAAAGGCGCCGCGCACAGTTACGCCCAAATGCGGCAAAAGGTCGATCGGTATCGTAATTACCTGTATTCTATCGGGGTGCGCCCCGGTGATAATGTGGCCCTTTTCGCCAAAAACTCGGCGGAGTTTCTATTTAGCTACATGGCCATTGCCGGCCTTAAAGGACTGGTGGCGCCCGTAAACACCATGCTCACTCCCCGGGAAATCGCCTTCATTTTAAACGACGCGCAGGTTAAGCACATAATCACGGACAGGGTGTTGGATTTGTCCGGGCAATTTACAAACAGCAACATGCCCGTGCAGATTTCAATCGCCGGCCTGGAAAAGGAAGCCGCGGCAAATAGCTGCCCCCAAGCGCCGTCAATAGACATCAGGGACGACGACCCCTGTGTGATCCTTTATACTTCCGGCACAACCGGACAGCCAAAAGGGGCTCTTTTGTCCCACGGCAACCTGACCAGCAATGCGATGGCTTTTTCACAGGCAACGGAGTCGGGACCCGGCGACAACATTCTCTGCGTGCTGCCGATGTTTCACAGCTTCGGCTGGACCTGCTGCATCGGGACCGCTCTTTATAACGGGGCCTCGGTAACCATAGTGGAAAATTTCTCGCCCAAGGAGGTTATCGCCACTATCCGCGACGCTGGTGTGACCATGGTGATGGGCGTACCGGCGATGTACAATTTTTACACCTCGCTGGCCAAGCCCGGGGACCTGGCCGGGGTACGGCTTTTTGCCAGCGGCGGGGCTTCTTTGCCGCTGGAGATCCTGGAAAAGTTTCATGAAAAGACAAAAAAACATGTCATTGAAGGTTATGGCCTGTCCGAGACTTCCCCGGTGGTGGCCTTCAACCCAATCAGCCGCACCAAGCCGGGTTCTTGCGGCCTGCCCGTACGGGACATAAAAATAAAGATCGTGGACAGCGGCGGTATGGAGCTGGGAGACGGGGAAATTGGCGAACTGCTGGTGCAGGGGCCCAACGTGATGATTGGTTATTACAATTTACCGGCGGAAACAGCGGAAACCCTTAGGAGCGGCTGGCTGTACACGGGTGATCTGGCTTACAGGGACGAGGACGGCTATATTTTCATCGTCGACCGGAAAAAGGACCTGATTATCGTCAGCGGTCTCAACGTTTACCCCAGGGAGGTGGAAGAGATCCTCTATCAGTACCCGGCTGTCAAAGAGGCCGCCGCAATCGGCGTGCCCGACAGGAGCAGGGGAGAGTCGGTGCGCGCCTATATAGCGCTCAAGGATGGAATGATCCTGGACAAAAAAGACCTGATGGCTTTCCTGAAAACAAACCTGGCCCAGTTTAAAATACCCCGTGAAATAGTAGTTATTGAGGAACTGCCCAAAAACGCCACCGGCAAAATACTAAAAAATGAACTGCGCTTTGTCGCATCCTGACAAATTATCCAAACCCGGCGCTTCGCGCCTCAAACAGCGGCCCCGTTTATCCCCGGGGCCATTTCGCTCTTTGAATTAGGGCTTAATATCGCCACTATTGTAAGCCTGCGAGTCACTGATGCGCCATACAAATCAAGCAAACTCAGCGATTATAAAGGTGTGATCCGAAGGTTTGGCCTCGCCCCTGGGCTTGGTATCGATCCAGGCCCGGCGCGATCTATCGGCCATCGGCCCGGTCGCCCAGATGTGGTCTACCCGCCAGCCCAGGTTGCGCTCAAAAAGCTGCGGCCGCCGGTAGTCCCAGAAGGTGTAATGGCCGCCTTCCTTTACATGGCGGCGAAACACGTCCACAAAACCCCATTCCTTTACATATTGCAGGGCTTTATGCTCTTCCGGGTGAAAACCAATCCGGCCGTAAAGTTTTTTCGGACTGTGCACATCCTCCGGCTGCGGCGCCACATTGAAATCCCCCATCCAGAGCAGGCAGTCCCCCGGTTTGAAGCGGCTGTTGAAATAATCCCTTAAAGACCTGATCCACTTGAGCTTATAGACAAATTTTTCGCTTTTCGGGTTATACCCCTGGGGCACATATGTATTTACAATGGGGACACCCTTTACCACTGCCTCAATCAGGCGCGCCTCGCCCGCTTCCGCCCAGTCGCCAATCCCCGTGCTCACTTTTTCCAACTGGTGCGGGCTGATAATAGCGACGCCGTTATAGGATTTTCGCCCGGAAAAAACCACGTTGTAGCCTCTTTCAACAAAAGCCCCGAGGGGAAAGTCCTTGTCCTCCACCTTTGTTTCCTGCAGGCACAACACGTCGGCCTTCTCTTTGTCCAGCCAATCCAGCACCACCGGCAGGCGGGTGCGGATTGAATTCGTATTGAAACTGGCTACCTTAAACATGGTTTTAAGCCAACCTTTCCAACAAACAATTTGACAGAGTTTACAATAATTATGCGCATTTGATGATAATGCTTATACGCACTTATCCAGCACCATGATATTATCCACAATCGGGTCGATGGTGCCCTGGATTGTGCATTTTTCCGCTTTGAGCATCTTCACGTAATCAATAATGTCCGCGGTGATAATCTCTCCCATGCTGACCAGGGGGATGCCGGGCGGGTAGACCATGACCATTTCCCCGGCAATTTCCCCGGCGCAGTGATCAAGGGGAACAGACCTTTTTTTGCTGAAGAACGCCTCCCGGGGCGGCATGACCACTTCCGGGCTGAACTGGACCGTCTCGATTCTTTTTATTTCCTTCCCATCGGCGCGGGCGGCGATATCCCGCAGGGCGGCAACAAAGGACCGCAGGAATTCTTCTTTCTCGCCCAGGCTGATGATCGCCAGGATATTGTACATGTCCGCCAGTTCAATCAAGATGTTGTAATCTTTGGCCAGCATTTCTTCTACTTCATAGCCGGTCAGGCCCAATTTTTGCACGCTGACCAGAAGTTTTGTTTCATCAAAGCTCAGTTTGCCGCCTTTTTCGAAATAGCTCTTGTCAGGGGCGAACAGGCCGTCAATCTTATTGATTTCCGCCCTTGTCCGGCGCACAAGATCCAAAATGCCGTCAAGCATTTCCCCGCCGCTCACGGCCAGCTGTTTTCTGGCCACGTCCAGGGAACACAGCAGGATGTATGAAGGACTGGAGGTGTATGTAAGATTAAGCACCTGTTTGATATAATTGGGGTTGATCTTGCTGCTGCCGACCAGGAGCGCGGAACTCTGGGTCATGGAGCCGCCTGTTTTGTGCAGGCTGGCGGCGCTCATATCGGCCCCGGCCGCCATGGCGGATATGGGGAAATGGGCGTGAAAGCCCATATGGGTGCCGTGCGCTTCGTCCGCCAGCACCGGGATACAGCTGTCGTGAGCCGTTTCCACAATTTTTTGCAGCTCCGAGGCCACCCCGTAATAAGACGGGTTGATCGCCATAACCGCCCTGGCGTCCCGGTTCCGGGCGATAGCTTCCCTCACGCCCTCAGCGGTGATGCCGGTAACCAGGCCCAGGTAGCCGTCGATTTCCGGCTGGACATAAACAGGCACGGCCCCGCTCAGGATCAACCCGTTGAAAATCGACTTGTGGGCGTTTCTGGGCAGGATTATCTTCTGACCGGTCGTGCAGGTGCTCAAAATCATCGCCTGTACGCCGGAGGTCGTCCCGTTAATCAGAAAATAAGCGTGGCGGGCTCCCACCGCGGCCGCCAGCAGTTTTTCCGCCTCGGCGATAACTGAGACCGGATCCCAGATCATGTCAATACCGCGGGTTTCATTGAGGTCCATCCGCAGGACATTTTCACCGACAAATTCCCTATATTCCACCAGGCCGTATCCGTGCTTGTGCCCGGGGATTTGCAGCGGGATGGCGTTTCTTCTGACATGATATTTAACAGCGTCAAATAGCGGCGTTTTGTTCTGGTCTAAAATCATTTATCTAGATCATTCTCCTCACCCTGCTGCGCGGCAGCATTTATTTTACGCATGTTTTCGGACGTCAGCAGCACCACAATCGGGGTCTGCTGGTCATCATTGCCGTGCGGGTTATCTTTTAAATAGCTGACCAGCATTTGCTCGTCAACCCCGCTGGTCGCGGCCAGGATGTCCACCTTGCCGATGTCGTTAATATCGGTGATCACAGCGTCAACCCCGGTGGTCTGTTTAATTCTGTCCACAACCTGTTGGGTATCTTTCGGACCCAGTACAATATGCCGGTCAAAAGGCCACATTGTGCCGGCAAAGTCGTCGATCAGGGCCAGCTGTCTGCCGGCAACCCGGAAAAAATCACCCCGCCGGCCGATCAGCCGGCCCAGGCCGGCCGCCGCCACCCCCAGGAGGAACCGGGCGGTACCGACTTCTTCCATCGCCACCTGGATGGATGGCGGGGCGGCCAGGCTGCCTTCCTTGCCGGGGAAACGGCACAGGACTCTGGCCAGCAGACCCGGTTTAACCGCGTCCGGCAGGATCGCCCGGCCCTGGCTGATGGCCACAACGCTTTCGGCAATAGCCACAATATCGCCGGGCGAGGCTATTTTGCCGGTATATTTTTTAACGACGTCGACAATGTCGTCTTTTTCCGTGATGATATGGGTCCTGATTGGCAATCTTCCTTCTATCACTTTTTATCACCTTTTGCATTCAGCCCGTCAGAGGCATAGTATTTGATCAAACCGTTCAAAATGCCTTCCGCGGCTCTCTCTTGAATCGTCAGGCCGCGCAGGAAGACTTCCTCGACGATATTCGTGATCGTCACGACCTCTATTTCCACTGCCGGTATATCCTTGTCTATCCGGGCCAGGCCGGGCTGAACCGCGGTCCCCCTGTCCCTGACCTTCAATTTCCCAATGATTTCTTCCTGAATATACAAAGCCAGTTTTTTGCCGCCGCTGTCATCGGGCGCGTAAAGGGTGGCGGCGCCCTCGACACTGCTGTCCGCGCAGGCGTTGGTGTGTATGCTGATATAAGCGTCGGCTTTTACACTGTGCGCCAGGGCCGCCCTGTCTTCCGCGGGGACGTCCCGGTCAGCTCTTCTGGTTAATGTGACCTCCGCGCCGGCCCTTTTTAAAATCTTTTCCAGGTTGCAGGCGATCGGCATAACCACATCTTTTTCCAGCAGGCTGACCGGCCCCCTGCCGCCAAAATCCTTACCCCCATGGCCGGGGTCGATCACAATTCTTTTACCGGACAGCAGCCCGGTGATGAACGAGCGGTCCAGGCTGATCACCAGCCGGGAGGGAAAACCCTTATACAGTGTGTGTTTGAACACGGCCGGATGATCCGCCGCAAGGCGCACACTGACTTTGTCATGTCCCGTCCGGGCAACATCGATGTCAAGCAGCAGACCGTCATTAACCATCAGTTTCCCCTCCGGCATGTTTACCTCTGCGCCTGAACACTCCAGTAAAATACCGCCGTCAACCTTTTTTAATGTGTATTCATAGGGCCCGGTGGACTCCATAACCACCCTGGACAGCCATTCCCCATTTTCCCCGTCGACAACCTTCGACCACAGGTTGGTTATTCTGGGCCTATTCCCCAAAGTCAATGGGCCTCCCTCCCCGCGCAAAATAACTGGAACCGTTTAATAACATCAACTTTCTATGATTCTTTAAGTTAAACAATTTTCCTCCTTTTTAATTCATTTGAGAAAAATTTAGCGGGACCTGCCGAAAGGTGTCTTATCCAGGCGCAACGCTCTTTTACATAAATGCCAATATTTATCCCAATAGTCAACTATTGTTGCTTCATTTTTTGGAAAAAAAATTTATAATGAGATAATGCCGGAATTATAATTAAAATGGGTATTACGTTAACTTACAACACAGTGTATTATGTTTTCAGGGGTCTGTTCGGGCTTTTATTAAGGGGGTCTTTTTTTGGTTACTATACAGGTTTGCGTTGGAAGTTCCTGTTTTATACGGGGTTCAAAAAAAATAATCGCTGAAATAGAAAGGCTGACAGCGGAATTTCAACTTGAAGATAAAATTCTGCTAAAAGGCTGTTTTTGCCACGATAAATGCACCGGAGGGGTGACTATCATGGTTGGAGAAAAACTCTTTACGGGACTTACTCCTGAAGATGTTGATCAACTTTTTAAACAGGAAATTTTACCAGCGGTAAGGAGGGATGCCAAATGCCTTTAATTAAGACAAATGACGCCAAATGCCGTGACTGCTATAAATGTGTGCGCTCATGCCCTTTGAAAGCCATCTGCATCAATTCCGGCCCCAACAATGTCCAGACGCACGCCAAGGTGATCGAGGATATTTGTGTGCAGTGCGGCCATTGCACTGTGGTCTGTCCGCAAAAGGCCAAGGTAGTTAAAAACTACCTGGAGGAAATAAAGGATTTGCTTGCAAATAAATCAATCAAGGTGGTGGCGAGCGTCGCCCCTTCTTTCCCGGTCCACCTGCCCCTGGCCGGACCAATGGCGCTGCCGGGCTTGCTGAGGAAGCTGGGCTTCTCCTATGTTGGGCTTACCGCGGTGGGGGCGGAACTGATTTCTATTGAACATCACCGGATCGAGGGACCGGCGCCGGTCATCTCCAGCGCCTGCCCGGCGGTAGTCAACCTGATTGAACAGCATTACCCGCGCCTACTGCCTTATTTATCCCCCCTGGTTTCCCCGATGATTGCCCATGGCAGGCTGCTGAAAAGGCAATTTCCCGGCTGTGTGGTGGTATTTATCGGGCCCTGCATAGCAAAAAAAGGTGAGATCCTTTCCAACCGGGTACGGGGCGCCGTAAACTATGCCCTGGGATTTAAAGAGCTCTGGGATTGGATTGCGGATGAAAAAATCGATTTCAACAACATTGAAAATACACCCTTTGACGGCTATATACCGGACAAGGCCAACCTGTTCCCCACCGAGGGGGGACAACTTCTGGCAACTTCTCTAAGCACGGATATCATGGACGGCAGTGTGCAAGCAGTAACCGGGCTGCAAAACTGTATGGATATTTTTGATAATTTCTGCGGCCTTAATGAAAATCAGATGCCCGGCTTTGTGGAGATGCTGGCTTGCAGCGGCGGTTGTCTGGGCGGCCCCGCCGGGGTTACCGAAGAGGATATTTACTCCAAAAAACAAAGGCTGCTTGACTTTTACGCCCACAATAAACTTGCTGAAGGAGCCGGGGCGGAGCAAAGACCGTCCTTGCCCGCGGCTGATCTGGTCCGGAAATTTACTAATCGGAAGGTAAAGCTGCCGGACCCCAGCGAGGAACAAATTAAGGACATCCTGGCCCAGAGCGGCAAATTTACCCCGCAGGACGAGTTAAACTGCGGCGCCTGCGGTTTTGGCTCCTGCCGGGAAAAAGCCGTGGCGGTCTTCAGGGGACACGCTGAACCGCAGATGTGCATTCCCTATATGAGAAAAAGAGCCGAATCCATCTCCAACCAGGTCCTTGGCGCCATGCCCGATGCTGTGATCATCGCTGACGAAAACCTGGTTGTAACTGAAATCAATCCGGCGGCGCTAAAAATGTTCGACCCCGAGAGCAGGCGGATAATCGGCAAGCAGCTGGAACAGTTTATTGACCCGGGAGAATTTCAGCTTGCCTTAAAAGAAAAAAAGGCGGTGGTATCCGACTTCTGCATCCTGAAAAACAGGACTATCGCCCGCCAGATTGTTTTTCCGCTGGAAAATATGGTTGTGGGCATATTTACGGATATAACCAAAGAGGTAAACCAGCAGGAGGAACTTTTACGTGTCAAAACCCAAACAATCAAGCGCACCCGGGAGGTAATTAAAAAACAAATGACCGTTTCCCAGGAAATAGCGGGCCTGCTGGGGGAAACAACCGCGGAGACCAAGATTCTACTTAACCAGTTAATAAAACTGATGCAGGAATAGCGAAAGGACAAGGCTATAAATGCTGTTTCAAATGGACGTTGGATATTCGCAACTGAATAAAAATGGGGAAGAACTCTGCGGGGACACGATTGAAATCGTCCGTACCGCTGATTCCTTTATTATTGTACTTGCCGACGGGCTGGGCAGCGGCGTGAAGGCCAACATACTGTCCCGCATTACGGCAAAAACAGCCGCCACCATGTTAAAAATGGGCGGGCAAATAGATGACGTTATTGAAACCATGATTGAAACCCTGCCAGTCTGCCGGTTGAGGAACATCGCCTACAGCACTTTTTC
>CAYMJG010000006.1:0-23778 GCA_964390855.1 uncultured Eubacteriales bacterium
AGCTATCGGTTATTTTGGGCGGGATGTCGCCTTTGGAGATCCTGTCCACGTATTCGGCGGCCACGTTTAGCGGGCCGATGACGGCGTCCATAGCGTTATTGAAACCCCTGAGGATTTTGCGCCACACGCCCTGTGCCCGGTCTGGGTTGGCCCGCTGGTCAAGTTTGCCTTCAACCCCCGCTTCAATGACCAGGCCTACCTCATCAACCAGAATACTGATCGTGTCAATGCATTCGTTCAAGTTATTCTTGATTTTGTTGAATTCACCTTTGTATTCTTCGGTAATTCTCGGCAGCCTTTTTCCTTTGGCGAGCCTGTCAATATGCCCCGCCGCCATATTCAGTGGTTCAATAACCGCATCCATGGCATCGTTTACACCCTTAAGGATCCCGCGCC
Organism: uncultured Eubacteriales bacterium; assembly: GCA_964390855.1. GTDB lineage: Bacteria > Bacillota > Desulfotomaculia > Desulfotomaculales > Pelotomaculaceae > Syntrophopropionicum. The sequence goes on from CAYMJG010000006.1 coordinate 397, forward strand.
ACGCACCCTGTGTCCGGTTGGGGTTGGCCCGCTGGTCAAGTTTGCCTTCAACGCCCGCGCTGATTACCACACCTACCTCGTCCACCAGAATACCGATGGTGTCGATGCATTCATTAAAGTTATTCTTGATCAAGCTGAAGTCACCTTTGTATTCCTCTGTGATCTTCGGCGGTGTATCTCCTTTGCTGATGCGATCAATATATTGGGCCGTCAGGTTGATTGGCTCCACAAAGGCGTTGATCAGGTTGTTTACACCGGTGAGCATCTCACCCCAGCTGCCGGTGAAGGCGGCCGCATTTGCCCTGGCGCTCAAGTCGCCCTCCCGGACCGCCTTGGTGAGGCTGTTTGTCTCCTCCACCAGGGAGTTGACAGTTTCCATCATTTTCTTAAATGAACCGGTCAACCGTCCAATTTCATCATCTGTTTTTACTTCCACTTCTGTAGACAGGTCGCCTTTCGCGACCTTATCCGATAACGCCACGAGGTAATCCAACGGGTTGGTCAGTATCTTTGTAGCGATCAACCGGAAAGCAATGATCACCAGAAACAGCACCACAAGCGAAACAAGGGTGATTGCTGTAAGGGCCCCTAAAACAATGTCGTCAACAAGCTTTTTGGGGGCGCCGACGTACCAGATACCGATTGTTTCTCCATTTGCATTTTTTATGGGAGTATAGGCAGTCTGATACTTATTACCCACAACATCCGCTTGACCATGATACTCCAAACCCTGCCTTAAAACAACATCCGCCACGTTTTCCGCAACCGGCGTGCCGACGGCCCTCTGCCCCTCATTCATCACATTGGTGCTGACACGCATGTTGCCGCAAAAGATTGTCACAGTATCACCGGTCAATTGGCCCACCTTGTCAACTATTGCATAGTTGTCATTCATTAGCGTGTCGCCTTTAAAGAGTTGATCACCTTCCCGCCGCCACTCGCCCGGGTATTCTTTATCCAGTATTTCATATCCTGCGGCAAGATCTGTTTTAGCCTTGTCCACTGCCACTATTTCAGCCTTCTTTTTTACCACATAATCAACTGAAATAATTATCGCTCCAAGCGCCACAATCAGGGTAAGAGCAAATATCAGTCCAAATTTAAGTTTCATGGACATGTCCCCAAAACGCACAACTCCACCATCAACTTTAGCTTTCATCGCTTCCCGTCCCTTCCAAATCGTTAGGGGAAAAAAATAAAAAACCCCTTTTCACATGAAATAATATCGAAATTAAACAGCCCCATGTGCATAGGGATTTATCCTTATTTAAATTTATAATATCCTTATTTTATTTTTCAATCGTACCTACCACATGTTTTTCCACAATAAACACGGGGTTATCTTTTAGTGTTATTTAACCGATAAACAACGTATAGGAAAAATATTTGGGAATAAACACAGGGGGTTTTTATGGAACACACGCCTTTGCTATTCTCGCTGTTGTTTTTAACCGCATTTACCGTTTACCTGTTCTTTGGCATATACATTATTCTTATGAACCCAAGGGCGGGCTCCAACAGAATATTTCTGGCTGTTTCTATTTCTCTGTGTCTGTGGTCTTTTGGGTTTTCCGTCGCCAACTCTGCCGCGGACATGGAAATGTGCCTGTTTTGGCGACGCATTTCCGCTGTTGGTTGGACATCCGTATACAGCCTTTTGCTCCATTTTTTACTACTATTGACCAGTGAAAAATGTTCCGGGAGGCACAGGAGTTTTTGTTTGCTGCTACATCTTCCCGCCGTTATCAGCATGTATGTTTTTTCTATTTCCGGATGGATGGCCCGAAGCCAATACAACCTGGTAAAGATGGATTATGGCTGGATCAACATCGCGGCGCATAACGGTTGGGACTTCTTCTTTTATTCCTATTACGGCGGATATGCGCTGGCCTGCCTGGCCGTCCTCTGGTATAGGAAAAGAACGGCTTCTGCTGATAGCGTCCGCAGGCAGGCAGGCCTCATCTTTACCTCCCTTCTTGCCGCCTTATTGCTGGGCAGCCTCACGGATGTTGTTTTGAGTTCCAGCATGGCCTGCCCCTTGCCGCAAATGGCGCCCTTGTTCACCCTGATACCGGTTGCGGCCATATATTATTCAATTAAACATTATAGCTTGATGCAAAAGGAAACAACAAAGGCACAAGACGAATTAATACTAAATATTGAAACCCGGGCAAAATTGTATCACTATTTAACAATTGCCTTTATCACAGCAGGTTTTCTCAGTTCAGCGCCATACTTTTTGCAGCATATGGCCAACAGGGGGGATGGTTTAAAACCCTTTCCGCTTGCCAGCGGGCTATTATTGATATTGGGATTGGCAATCCTGATATTTACGCTGATTAAACGGGAAAAGGTAAAAGACACACTAATATTGATCGTCGTTCTTTCCAGTATCCCCATAATTACCACCGGCTTTCCTGAATATGGGGTAACCATCTGGATCTTCCCTGTTGTTTTAATGATTATTTCGCTAATATTCGTCACGCAAACACCCCTGGTTCTGGTAACAGCAGCGGCGATTATTACGCAAATATTTGTTTGGCTGCACGCGCCTGTGCAAGAGGCGGTCCGGGTGGATCAATATCACTATATTATGCGGATCGGCATATTCCTTATTGCCTTCTGGATCGGCTCGATTGTAAACAAGATATATGTAAAAAGAATGAAGGAAAATGCCTACCAGATTGACTTTCAAAAGCTTATATCGGAGATTTCCTTTGACTTTGTCAGTGTCAACCAGGCAAACATTGATGAAAAGATCAACAACCTGCTCAAAAAAACCGGCCATTTTTTCCATGTTGACAGGACCTACGTATTTATGATTAATCACGAGGACAACACTGCTACCTGCACATATGAATGGCTTAATGAAGGAATAAGCCCTAAAGCGGGAACTATGCGTGATTTGCCGCTGGATCAGTTTCCCTGGTGGATGGAGCAGCTGAAAGGCAAAGAATTGGTTTACATCGAGGATGTAGGTAAACTGCCTGTTGAGGCCCAGGCAGAGAAGGTCCGGTTCACCCTGCAAAATAATAAGTCCGTGGCGGCAATCCCCATCGGGGCAAATAAAAGGATGCTTGGCTATATAGGGTTGGACTCCGTGATATCGAACAAGCAATGGGTCGGCCACCACATAGAGCTGCTAAGAATCCTGGCTAATCTGCTGGCTGACGGGTTATTAAAAGCCGAGGCCGAAAAGGAAATTGACTACATGGCTTATTACGACCATTTGACAGGTCTGCCCAACCGCACCTTGTTTCTGGACAGGCTCACCCAGGCAGTGCACCTGGCCAAGCGGACGGGGAAGTTTGTCGGCGTCATGTTCATGGACCTGGACAGCTTCAAGACTATTAATGATACTATGGGGCACAGCGGCGGTGACTCCATTATCAAGGGGGTGGCGCAGGGCCTGGTGGGGTGTATGCGGAAAACAGACACTGTCGCCAGGTTCGGCGGGGACGAATTTCTAATTATGCTCAACAATATTTCCGAGAGAAAGCATATTGTTAAAATTGCCGATAATATTATGGGGTTATTCGAAAAACCATTTATTTTAAACGATCAAGAGTTCTTTGTTACCGGCAGTGGGGGAATCGCAGTTTATCCTTACGATGGGGAGGATCCCGAAGCTTTAATTAAAAATGCTGATATCGCCATGTACAAAGCCAAAACCGGAGGCAAAAACCAGTACGTATTATGCACGGCGGATATGAAAGAGGATCAGAGGCATAATATGCAGTTGTCCAACAGCCTTTACCGGGCCCAGGAGCGTGGTGAACTAGCCGTCTATTACCAACCACAAGTCAGGCTGCATAATGGCCGGATAATCGGCTTGGAGGCTCTGTTGCGCTGGAAACACCCGGAAATGGGCATGGTCCCTCCCAGCGTTTTTGTACCTTTAGCCGAAAAATGCGGTTTAATCAACAGCATTGGCGAGTGGGTGCTAAAAACGGCTGTTAATCAAAACAAGAGATGGCAGGATATGGGGTTGCCTCGTCTGCGCATGGCGGTTAATCTGTCTGTCAGCCAATTCAGCAACCCGCGTATTGTTGATCGTATAGACAATATTCTTAAGGAAGCGGGTCTAAACCCGGGGGATCTTGAACTGGAAATCACAGAAAGCACCGCTTGTAAAGAAGCAAAGCATACCATAGATATTTTAAACAGGCTGAAAGGTCTTGGTTTAACAATTTCCATTGATGACTTTGGGACAGAATATTCATCACTCAACAGGCTTAAAATGCTCCCCATAGACCGGATTAAAATTGATATGCAGTTTATACGCGGTATTGAAGGCGGTGAAAAAGACCAGGCGATCACCAAGGTGATTATCAATCTGGCCAAAAACCTGGGGCTGGAGGTCCTGGCCGAGGGCGTGGAAACGGCGCCGCAGTTGGAATTTCTCAACCAGAGGATGTGCGATGATGTGCAGGGCTACTACTATTATAAACCCATGCCGGCGGATGAAATTGAAAAATTGCTGCGGTCCGGCGCCGGGGGCAAATTTGCCTGAGGCGGCCTGCGGGCAGTAAAATAGCCCCGGCCTGAAAACGGCGAAAGGAGCAGCAGTACCCAGTATAATAAATTCCATATTTGCACATATTATCAAATACAAATTAACAAGGGAGGTAGTATTATGGAACTTAGCGCACGCAATAACCTGAAGGGGCGCATCAAAAATCTTAAGAAAAATGATATCAGCGCCGAAGTGCTCCTTGACGTGGGAGGACAAGAAATGTGCGCATCATTGACAGCTGATTCAGCAAACAGGCTTGGCCTCAAGGTTGGTGACGAGGTAAACGCGCTCGTCAAAGCAAGTGCTGTAATTATTGGTAAATAAGTATCCTTTTATCAATGGATTACATGAGCTGAGAAATGCAAAAATGGCCCAAAGGGCCTTTTTTGCATTCTGCCAGGCAATAGCGCCGGAACCAAACATGTAATATACAGTCCCCAACATCGGAAACCAGTCCACTCGCGATAATTCCGGTGGTGGCGGCGATAACAGTCGTCTATGAGATCAAGCATTCCGGCTACCTGCGCAGCGTAAAGACCAAGGGGCCACTTCGCAGTAAATCGCGCCATTTCCGATATACGGAACAGTCGCTTCCGCAAGCGTGGCGTAAGATTCGCCGGCGACCTGCGCGGCGTTGGCAGTCAGGTCATCCTCTGTCACAGCGACATGGTAGGAAGCTGAAAAGCCGCCGTCAAGCACCTCATTACAGGCATCATGCTGGTGCTGGTCATAAAGTACGGTGGGGACATCCCCACGTAAATGTTGTCAACAACCCCGTCCCCCTGACACCCTTAAAGCCGGTCGGCCGGCTTGGCGGTGGTCAGTGGGCCGGCTAGTTGAAACGCAGTATAACGAGCGCGACGGCGGTAACCGAGAAGAACAGCATCACCGCGTAATCGGCGCGGCTGAACTCCAGCCGCCGCAGGTAAGTGCGCCGGGGATAGACCCTGAAGCCGCGGGCCTCCATGGACACCGCCAGGCGCTGGGCTTTGAGCATGGCCCCGTAAATCACCGGAAACAACAGGCGGCTGTACATGGCAATTTTTTGTCTCCAGGGCACCTTCTTCAGATCTACCCCGCGCAGTTGGACCGCCGTGACCACATTGACCAGCTCGTCCCGGAAAACCGGCAAAAAACGGAGGGCAATGAAGACCATGAAGGCCAGTTCGTAGGGCACTTTCCACTGCACCAGGCCCAGGATAAAATCCCTGGAGCTGAAGGTGGCCAGCAGCATGGCGGCGGCGGTGACCACCACAATGCGCAAAACCACGCAGGCCCCCGTCAGCAGCCCCCCGACGGTTAACAGGTGTACCGGCCCCACGGCCAGCAGCACCCGGCCCGAGGGCGAAAAGAGGCACTGGATCACAAACAGGAACAGCATCAAAGACAAAAACGGCTTCAGGTACGACCCGATGGCGCTGAGCTCAAAACGGAAAGCCAGCAGCAGCGCTACTGTCACCGCCAGCAGCAGCAGGAGGTGGACCGGGCTGTTATAAATCAGGGCCAGGCCCGATAGACAAAGGGCCATTACCATTTTGGCGCGGGGATCAAGCTTCATCGGCGGCCTTTCCCTTCCGCCCGCTGTCTTCTATAACGCGGCCGTTTTCCAGGACAATAACCCGTTCCGCCACCCTGTCCACAAAGGCCGTATCGTGGCTGATCAGGATCATGCCCCGGCCGGATCGGGCAATTTTTTTCAGATAATTTTCCAAGAGTCTTTTGCGGTATGCGTCCAGGCCGGTGGTGGGCTCGTCCAGGATCAGAAAGTCAGGTTCGTTGGCCAGTACGGCGGCTATGGCCAGGCGCTGTTTTTCACCCTGGCTCAGGTGCAGGGGAAAGGTGTTCCGGTAGGCGGCCAGTTCAAAATAATCGAGATAGAAACCAACTCTTTCCGCCACAGCTGCCGGCTCATAGCCCAGGTTGGCCGGTCCGAAACCCACCTCTTCGGCCACGGTGCCGCAAAACAGCTGCAGGTCGGGGTTCTGAAAAACATAACCGACGCGGCGCCCGATCTCCGCCAGGGAATAATCTGCTATAAGCCGTCCCGTCAGGCGGATTTCTCCTTCAGTCGCCTGCAAAACCCCGATCATCAGCTTGGTCAGGGTGGTTTTGCCGCAGCCGTTGGGGCCCGCCACGGCCGTTATCCCGGCCCGGTCAAATTGCAGGTCGATTTCTGTGAGCACGGGCCTGTCCTGTTTGGGATATGTAAAAGATACTTGGTCTATTTCCAAAAATACCATGGTATTTTCTCCTTCAGGGAGTGTCAGGGGGACGGGGTTGTTGACATAAACAGGCGCGCAATACGCGCTCCTGCAATCGGGATGGCAACAAAATGAACGTCCCTCTGTTTTCGGGACGCACCATTGGACCCCTGTTTGTTTCCTAGAGCAAGCCCCTGGTGTTCAAAAAAACCCGGTCGGCCAGGAGCGACGCCGGCGGTTCATCGCAGAGCAGCGTCCCCTTTTCCATCACCAGCAGGCGGTCGGCAAAGGAAACAGCTTCCAGGTTGTGTTCGACGGCGATGACCGCTTTACCCATATCGCGCAACCGCTGCAGGGCGGCGGCCACCCTTTTCTTACCGTCCCGGTCGAGCTGGGACATCACTTCGTCCAGCACCAGCACCGGCGGATCCAGGGTTAATACCGCCGCCAGGGCCACCAGGAGTTTTTCGCCGCCGGAAAGTTTATAGGGATTAGCCTCCCGCAGGGCGTCGATGCCCAGGAGAGCCAGCGCCCGGTCCACCCGCTCCCGGATCTGGGCCGGCGGCAGGCACAGGTTTTCCGGGGCAAAGGCGATTTCGTCCTCCACCGTGGGCGAAAAAAGCTGCGTGTCCGGATCCTGGAAGACCATGCCCACTTCCAGGGCCAGTTCGGCGGCCCTCAGTTCCCCGGTATCCTTGCCGTTCAACAGCACGTCCCCGGACATCACCCCCTCCCGGTTGTGGCGGGCGGCGCCGCTGATACAAAAACACAGTGTGCTCTTGCCGCAGCCGCTCAGGCCCGTTACTACAACCATTTCGCCCCTGGCTGCCCGGAAGGATATATTTCTTAGTGCAAAAGGGTCACCCGACCGGTATTGATAGTTCAGGTTCCGGACCACCACTGTCCCTGACGGCATATGTCCACCTCTATTACTACCCTGAAAATTACAATATCGCAGGTGCGGCTTCATAATTTACTTATTTCCCCGTCCTGTTTTTGGAATTTCCATATCTGCTGCAGGATTTTAAAAGCCAGAAGTCCACCCAGCCCGCCGGACAGGGCAGCTGTGCTCAAGCTAAGGACAAGCGGGATCACGGGAAGACGAAAATAAATAAAATTAACGACAAAGGTTCCGGCAATATTGCACAACATTCCGGCCAGAAAGGCGCAGGGCAGGCAGCAGACCCGGTGCCCGATCAACAACAAACCCAGGTCGGCCAAGATGCCGGGTGCGGTATAAGTCAGCAAACTTAGCACACCGTGAGAGCCGACTATGCCCGTGGCCATGGCCAGGACAGCCTGGACCAGGCCGATCAGGGTCATGGAGCCGCGAATACCGATTATACCGTAACCCAGGACCAGCCACATCATGTAAAAGCCGCCCGCCACCGCTCCCGAGGGGATAAAAAGCGGTCCGCTTATAATATGGGCCAGCGGCACAATGATCGGCTTGGTGGCAACCCCCAGAGCAGACACCATAGCTATCACGATCAGATCATAAAGAGAAAACCTGTCCAGAAATTTTTGCTTTAAGTTCATGTATGCTCATCCCCTACAGCCAAACACATTTTATATTTTTCCCCGCATTACCCGCTGCCGGAGGGAACCTGTTTTAAGACCTTGCGATTGCCTGCACTGCCTTCAAGGCTTTTTCAATATCCTTGATGGTGTTGAAATAGCCGATACCGAACCTGATCGTGCCCGTATTTTTTGTTCCTATGGTTTCATGGGCCAGACAGGCGCAGTGCAAACCGCCCCTGGCGGCGATATCATATTTTTCATCTAGCTCACAGCACACTTCCTGACAGTCCTTGCCGTCAATTGTAATTGATATAGCCCCTGTCCGGCGCTTCAGGCCGCTGTTCCCGTACAACCTGACACCCTTTATTTCGCTCAGCCTCTCGAGCATATGCACGGCAAGCTGGTTTTCATGATCTTTAATATAGTCGATCCCTGTTTTCAGGATGAATTTAATTCCTTCATTCAGCCCTGCTATGCCTGGTGTGTTTAGTGAGCCGCTTTCATACCGGTCAGGCAAAAAAGCCGGCTGACAGGGACTTTCAGAAATACTGCCCGTGCCGCCTTCTTTCAATGTATCCAGGAGCAGCCCGGGACGTATGTACAAACCTCCCGTGCCCTGCGGTCCCAACAATCCTTTGTGTCCGGAAAAAGCAAGCAGGTCGATCTTCATCAGGCCGACGTCAATTGGGTAATTTCCCGCTGTCTGCGCGGCGTCCACCATAAAAAGCACCTTGTGTTCTTTCGCCAAACGGCCCAGCTGCGTCAAACCGTTGACTGTGCCTGTTACATTGGAGGCATGGGTAACAATTAAGAGTTTCGTGTTTTCTTTGATATTTTCCGCAACGTCTGTTGCTTTTACTTTCCCGCTTGCGCCCGCCTTAACAATGGACAGCTCAACACCGGCAGACGCTAGTTTTCTTAGTGGGCGTATCACGGCATTATGCTCCATACTAGTTATAATTACATGATCGCCCGGGGTCAGTATCCCTTTCAGGGCCAGGTTGATGGCTTCGGTTGCATTGGCTGTGAAAACCAGCTGCAGCGGGTCTGAGATACCGAACAGCCTGGCAAGGTTTTCCCTGCATTCATAGACCTTCTCACTAGCCCGCATAGCCATCCGGTGTCCGCTTCGGCCGGGGTTGGCCCCGTATTCTCTGACGCATCTGACCATTTCCAGAATGACTGCATCAGGTTTGGGCCATGAGGTGGCGGCGTTGTCAAGGTATACCATAATAAGCACCCCATTATTCAGCCTATAAGGGTATATTTCACGTTTCCATTTTGAGGTTCCACTCTATAAATACCGTCGAAAAAAACATCCAGTTCCTGCGCAGCCTGCTTTACCAGCGGCAGCTTATTCTCCTCGAAGCGTATCGCAAACCCGCATCCCCCCGGAGAAATACTGTGCGGGGCACGGATCATGGCAAAATAAACTCCGTCACGGTTTAAGCGTCTCCTTATTTGGTTAACCGGATTTATGGAGGGGAAAACCGCCAGAATATATTTCATTGTTGTACAACCTCAGCCCTTGTAATTTTTTTTATTTAAAGAGGCAAATATTATATCCCCGCCAACTTCCAATACTTCAGCCGCCCCTGAATAAATGTGATCATTTAAAGTGATTTCAACTTCACTGTCTTTGCCCACAAGTTTGAGTTTCCACTGGCCCGGGGATGTATGGAGTTCTTTAAAAATCATGTTGCCCCGCATAACATTGCACCCGGTGGCGCCCTCAACCCCCTGGGCAAAGAAATGACCGCCTTCCACTTCGGCTCGTACCGCTTCGCCGCGGCCGCTTTCAATAACCTGCAGCGCTTTTGCGCCTGCCCTGAGGCCAAGAGTAAGCCCCACATTGATAGTGTCCCAGTGAATATGCCGGGAACTGGTGATCAGCTCATGCCCCATACACCAGTTCAGCGGCGTTTCCGCCAGAGGGAAAGCGTCATAGTGGGGGATATAGATTTTGATGTCCAGGACGGGCGTCCCGTTAATGGCGTCCAGCCCTTTGACGTAAAGACGGTTATTTTCGCGTTTGAGCAGTTCGACAACACAGGACCCCATCCCGGAAGGACGGGCCGGAGACCGGGAGGAGTAAACGCCCTGGCAGGCCGGTTCACTGGGGAAAGGGATTATTAAAGAAGATGTTTCTTCCTGCCCGCTTCCTACCAATTCGAGCCAGTCTTTTTTCCGGTGCTGGTGGTATATTACATGGATATGGGAAAAATATTCGAGCCCGATGAGAGCGTCGGCAAGATCTTCTCTCATATGAATTATGCTTTCTTGATTATAATCATAATTCTTGCTGACTTTTTTGAAATTGGATATAACTAATCCGACCGGACAAATAGAAACCGGTTCCTGTGGAACAATAGTCATGTTCATCATCCTCCTCATATTTAAAAACAGCCCAGCCCGCAGCGCGTTATACTGTAACCCAATTCATCACATACACTGCCGACCAAAAACGAACTAACACCCAACTTCCCGGCCGTGCTGTTGGCCAGTGCACAGCTTATCTCTTGCTCCGGATACTGTAACTCCAGTAAATCTTTTATTCTTTTCCTTTTTTCCATGTAGGCGGCAAATAAAATCTCCAGATTTTCTTGCAGTTCCGGCGAAAAACCTTCCCGGACCTTTTCCGTGTATACGGGGATATTCGGACAAACCTCTTTAACTTTAGCGATAAGTCCCCTGCTCTCTTCGCTTTCAGTCCCATTTATCACAATCATATCCGCTTCCCGGATCCATGGCGTCTTCCGCCCCCAACCTGATGCCGGCAGCTCAACCAGGACTAGCTGGAGCGCCCAGGGGAAGTCGGCTATACCATCGCAGCCTTCCAATACAACTTTGCTGTATTTCTTCTCTTCATCGAAAAAAAACATATAGCGTACCGTTCTTTGCAGCTTATCCCTGGGTCCCCGGAGTTCCAGAAAGATTCCGGCAGGATCCTGGTATTGTTGAATATCCTTTTGCAAATCCCCGTACCCCTCAGGCTGGCATATTTGTAAACGTCCTTCCTTAACAATTTTGCTGGGGCTGAGTTTAACCAATTTAAAACCTGCGAAATACTTCAGCAGCATATACCCCAGATTTTGTTCTTCAGTTTCGCCTATATAATTTAGCGCTACTGCCAACATATGCTTAAACCCACCTTTTAACCTATTACCACCAACCTCAAGCGCTACACTTAAGGGTGGCGAAATTGAAATTTCAAGCAGGGGAACCCAAACCGGCGGGTCCCCTGCTTTTGCTTATTTTAACAAGACGCACAAAGCACAGTATGTCACATTAAGCAGTTACGCCTGTTTTAAGGCTTTTACTTGAGAGCGTTGACAATAACCGTAACAGCCTCCGCTCTGGTAGCATTAGCCTGGGGCTTAATGGTGTTGTCGGGATAACCGCTCATAATCCCTCTTTCGACTGCAGTGGCGACGGCTGACCCGGCCCAGTCGGAAATATTCCCATTATCGGAGAAGCTGGATTCGGCTGTTGTCATGTTAAGCTTAGCGGCTTTGACGATCATCACCGCCATCTGCTCGCGGGTAATCAAATCGTCAGAGCCGAAGGTGGTCTGATCATAACCTTTTACTATACCGTGGGATGCCGCCGTGGCAATATAGTCTTTAGCCCAGTGATTAGCAGTATCTGTAAACACTTCGCCGCTCTGGGGCGCCAGCTTGAACGCTTTCACCAGCACGGTGGCAAATTCGGCTCTGGTTATGGCATTATCAGGCTTGAAGCTGCCGTCCGAATAACCCTTGATAGCGCCAATTGCAACCAGCTTGTTGATATTATCCAGCGCCCAGTGGCCGACAATGTCTTTCATGGCTGCAACCGGCTCATTTGCTGTTTCCTTGTCCACCAGCACAGCGTACATGGTAAAATGATCTACCTGCACGGTAATAGTAGATCCTGACACCGTACCGCCGAGGTTTACCCACCTGGACTGCGCCTGATCATAGTAGTAAACAGACGGGATCTCACCCTGGCTTAGCGCGGATGGATCAAAATTAAATGTCAATGTTACACTTTTATTAAAGCTGTAGGTACTCTGTCCGCCCACGCTAAACTCATAAACGTTGCCGGCCAGTTTAAAACCTGCGGGTATGTTGGAAGGGGTGGTTACTTTTTCAACTTTTACATCCACCTTGCTGCTTCCCATCAGTGCGTTAGCAGGCACCACAACTTTCACTTCGCTGCCCAGGCTTATTGCACCGCCTGCACTGGGTGTAATTGTTGCCGACCCGGTCATGGAGGTGACTGGCGGCGTCGCTGATGAACCCCCGCCGCCTCCGCCGCCACTGCTGCCAGCGCCGCTACCACTGGTCAAGGTAATGGTCCTGTTGGCAACATTGCTGCCGGAACTTGCCACTACTGTCAGGCTTCCGTCAACACCGGACGGTATAATGAAGTCAAGGCTGTATTTGCCATCCGCAGCCGGTGTTGTTGCATTAAATACAACTATATTTTGGGAGCTGTCAAGCACTCTAACGACAACCCAATCATATGCGGCAGCATTACCCGATACGGTCACGCTATCTCCCGCCGCCGCCTTGCTCTTGCTGAGATTTATGGTGAATGCCGCTTGCAATGCCTGCATGCTCTGGGCTACACTGGCGTCAGTGTAGCCGGCGGCTCTCACCACGATGCTATAAGTTCCTGCGGAAGTAAAGGCTCCCGCATCAATAGTGATAGCTCCGGCAGTCGCACTATACTGGCTGCTGGTAAGAGCGTCGCCATTGATAATAATGTCCGTGATTGCAGCGCGCCAGGCCGAATCATCGGTAAAGGCGAGGGTTACAGGCCGGCCTACCGTGTTATCCACAGTGTCGGCGGTCAAGACCGGAGCTGTTGCCGCCGGTAAATCCCCGTCAACATCAATCTCATTGACATATTTGGCAAATTTACTACTGGTTATGTCCGCTATATTATTAGGATCCTGCCCGAAGCATAGCCTCAACGAGCAGGAATTATCCATTAAGCCAAACCTGGGCTCGTCACCAAAGCGCTCATAGTAGGATACCAGGGCCAGGATTGGTTCAACCTGAATTCCGCCATTTAAAACCGTATCATCGGGGCGATTATTTTCTGTATCCCAGCTAGGCGTAATGTTGGGATAATAATAACGTGCGGTGTCAAGCAAATATTGCTTAGTTAATTGCAAAGTATAACCATCAGTAGATTTAAATTTGATATTTTGCACACTATTGACGTCGATCCCGGTCTTCGTCAGGATGTCGGCCACCATAACGCCCCGCGCAGCCGTCAAGCATGGCGCCGGCATGCTGTCGATCGAAGAATAGCCCTGTGTCACCTGTGTCATATTCTCCAGATCACTGATCGGATAAGTTGCCACTGTTGCACCATTTAGCTTAACCGTAAGCGATGCCGCCGGTATCCCGCCGGCACTGGCCGTCCCCGGCAGGGCCATCCAGAGAAAGCTGAACAACATAGTCAGCATGGCCAGGCAACTGAAAAGCCTTTTAGTCCTGTGTTTAGAATCTATTTGTTTTAGCTGCAATTCTCTTTCCCCCTTAATTTATGCTCATTGTCAGCGGCATTATTACGAAACGCTGACGGCCTGCAGTATCGTCGGGCTAAAATTAATATCGTTGTTCAAATCATCGACGATATAGACTTTAATAACATCGCCGGCTTTCACGTTAAATCCTGCTTGGGCGATATTTACGACATCAAAGTCTGCTTTAGTCACATTTATATTCAGTTGGACACCGTCTCTGATATGCACAAAGACAACTGCTTCACTCCCGTTATGCTCTGTTACCGGAGTCACCGTTACAGCGAAATATGTCATGCCGGAAACCCCGGTATTAACTGTCATGGTTTTAATTCCATCGGCCGTAGCGCCATTTTGATATGCTGTATCCGTTTCTGGCGTAATCGTGTAGATGCCGCTGACTTCACCGCCGGAGGAAACCAGTGATATTTCCAGGCCTTCGGCTGCCGCCATCAGGAGGTCAACATCTTTTCCCGCCGTTGTGTAATCAGTATCGCTGGAACCGGTAATATTTTCGCCCGTGCCGGGAATGATGATTTTGGCGTCATTGTAAGTTATGGTCACCCGTTTGCCTTCCGGGATATTGGTGCTGGTCTTGGACTGCGTGTTGTTGTAAGCGGCGAAATACAGGGCAACATCATTCGTGATATCGGTCTTGCCGCCGTCCTTGGCTACGAGTTTAATAGTATAATCGCCGCTGATGCCGCTCAACAGGTCGTTTAGCCAGACCCCGTTATAACGGTAATACATCGGCCTGGAATACCCATATGGCGGGGTGTTGGCTGCCGCATCCGGCGTCTGGGCATGCATGGCCACTAAATCTGTATAGGTATAATCCGTTTCCGTCCCGGTGGCGTTGTTTTTAACATAGAAATAAGTATCTTCGTCATAGCTAAAAGTTATCACCTGCTCCGTTGGATTCCCGCTGCCAACAGTAATGAGCTCCGATTCAGCCTGGCCGGCCGCCAAAGTGGCATTGGTCACGGCCGGCGCCTTGACCGCAAACTGCATGCCGGGAAGTACTCCCTGGACCTGGCTGTCGCTGATGATTTTGATCGTCGGGTTCTTGGCGCTGACGCAGCTAACCGTAATGCCGTGGTCCTGTGTTAACAGCGAACCATTCGTGCTTACTACTACGCCCATCAAATACTTTATGACGGTGGAGTTGGCATCGCCGGTATCCCGGTAGGCTCTCAGATAGCCGGAATTGTTATCAGCATCTTTGAATTCTCCTGCCGGGTCGTTCACATTGTAGGCGTCAGGATCGTCATACTCTTCATGGATTAGATACGTAACTATGGAACGCATCGGGTTCTTGGTGCTGCCATCACCACCAACGGTAGGCTCCGACAAGCTTTGTACGGTATCCTTATAGCTCGAGTCAATCACAGCTTTAGCGGGATCGGCATGGTAGGCGTCCTGCTCCGCATACTGTACGATCATATCGTCGGTGATGCTTACCCCTTTTAAGTCATATAGCAGGTCTTTGAGCAGGGCTCCTTTGCAGGTGACCGTCTTCATCACACTGTGGTCGTTATAATAATATGCTTCCTGGGTTTCATAGGCCTCCAGCTCGGCCCTGGTGAAATAGTAGTATTTGATCCCGCCGCCGGCGCTGTCCTGCACGGCTATATAGAATACGGCATTGCCGACATCTCCGCCGGGCTCTTTAGAAACGCCGGTCTCGCCCGTCCCGTTTACGCTGAATTGTCCGTCAGTTATTGTTGTCGTGATATCACTTGCACCATCATCTACGAGCATTACACCGCTTAGCCCCAGTTCGCTGGTGGCTCCTGCTTGTACTCCAGTGTTAACCTCGAACTGTAGTTGGGCTATCGTGCCGCTGCCGCCGGCAACAGGTGTGCCGCTGTAGTAAATCACTAATTTTACCATGCCGTCCGCAGTTTTGTTGCCATTAACGGTGAAACCGCTGTTTGTAAGGCTTCCCGCGCTGGTCGACTGGTAGGTTAGCTGGGTCGCATCATAGCTGAGATACAACTCTATTCCTGCTACATCGCCTGAACTAGTTAGCGTAACCGGTACCTGAACCACGTCCCCGGGAGCGCCGCTTACACTTTCCACCGCCAGCTGCGCTGTTGTGGATGCCGTTGCCGCCGGGGCTGCGACCGGCGTTGTCAGAACCAAGCCGGCCAACATCACCAGGGTCACAAGTATACTAAAAAATGTTTTAAATTTTCCTAGTCTAACCAGACTCATCTGGATTCTTCCCCCTTTTTTGTTTTTGTCTAATTTTGTTTTTCTGCCACCTTGGAGATTACTTATTTCTGTTGTTGACAGGGAGAATTATGTTACCTTGAGTTCACCCTGCCGTCTAAACCTGTTGTAAATTATTTTCCCAAAACCTTATTCACTATCAGCACAATATCCTTGATGTCGAGATTGCCGTCGCTGTTAAAGTCGGCTGCGTTGAATTGCTCCGTTGTTGGGGTCGTTTTGCCCAAAACAAAATTAACTGTCAGCACCACATCTTTGATATTTATGCTGCCGTCACCATTTATGTCTCCATTGCCAAGGGCTGAAATTTCGGTCCATTTAGCGTACAGTGTTGTATTCTCTGTCACCATATATGGGAAAGTTACTTTATTTGCAAGTCCCGCATCCATATACCATCCTTCCAGGGTATAACCGTCTTTGCTGCTGGCGGGCGCAGTGTCAATGGTACTGCCGGAAGCCTGCGTAATGTCGGGGACAGTGCTGCCGCCGTTTTCTTCAAACCTCACTGTGTTCTGATTGACAGCGCTGACAGTTGCCCCTACAACGTTTTCAATCAAGACGTTTGATTGAGTTTGACCGGGGCAATATATTCTCAGTGGTTTAATACCGCCCGAGACACGTTGGCTGTCTTCAAAAGCGTCATAAGCAACAAAGCACTTGTTTATCTCTTCATAACTGATGGTACGGTTGCCGGCAACTGTCCCACTGCCGTCATTGATGTTAATAACCAGACCCATGTCGCTGGGAACTGTAATCCCCAATGTTGACAGTAGGACATTTAACGGTACCCCAACAACACTCTGGGTAACCTGAGCGCCATTGTTCTCCCAAAAGTATGAAGTACGATAGATTCCTGTAAGAGCTATGTCCGACAAAGAGATGGATTTTGTCGTACTCTCTTTGGTCACAGTAAGGGCCGGTGTATCCATGCCTGCCCTGACTTTAACCGTATTTTGTACAAATGAACAATTATTGTTTTCCGTTGCAAATTTTTGGCCATAGGCAAACAAAGGATTTGGATTTGCAATCGCGGTAGTTGTTGTTGGAATAACCGTACTGGAATCAGGGGTTGAAGTTGTTACTTTCCCAGCATAAAAAACTAAAACCGGATCTACCGCCGCTCCCACTGTCCCGTCAGGAGCAAAATAGCTGCGGTGGGCATTGTAACCGAAAGCATCATCAATGATTTGATCGAAACCGTCACTGCTTTTGGCCCCAACCGCTACTGGTGAACTTGTCACATCGGCGCCCAAAGCCGTCAGCGCGGTCTTCAGGTTGATCCCTTCTGCCAAAGTATAAACATATTCCGGTGTGCCGTGGTTATGATAAGATGAATAAAGCGCCGGAGGCATCCATGAGTTGCCAAGCCCAAGACCGGTTAAGCTCTTGTTTGCTTTAATATAATCAACTTGAGCCTGGCCAAGGTAAACAAAACTGTTCTGCAGGCCCATACCATGCGTTATTCCGCTTCCGCCGATAACCAGTCCGGCGGCAGCGGGGGAAAGCGCGCTTAAACCGGCGCCGTTATTTTGCGCCAGGTTTATGTCCGCAAGCACAACTGCCGTATCATCCGGCCTCGTTATCCACAGCGAACTAATCAATCTCATGTAGGCCGTATTGCCGAATGAATCTGTTGAATAATCTCCGCCCCTGTTTCGGGCGACCCGCAGGTAGGTTTCAGGATAGGTAACCGATGGGTCTGAATCTTTATAGCCGATGCATGCTTCGGTTACACCGTTTACTTCATTGGCCAGCAAATAATGATTCGCCGGATTTTTTGCCTCGCCAACAGTAAATGGAGTATTGATATATCCATCGCTGCTGACCGCTTTTATTTTATAATCATCCTGTAGCGTTATAGCCAAAGTGCTTTCGATATCCGATATCAGATCGGAAAATCCAATCCCTTCGCAGATGTCATGGGGATCTGCCGATAGATACCTGTCTGCCGTCGCCGTGCCGGCAAACTTATAACCAGCAATCCCTTTTAAATCTCCCCAGGTATATGGCAGTGTTACCCCACCGATTTTTACGTTTAACACAACTGTATCATTTGACGGATTAGCGATATTTGTCTGTAGAGTTTTAGCAAATGCTAACGGCGCCTGCCCCAGGATCATGCTTAGCATAAACATTAGCAAAACCACGTTGCTGAAGCATTTTAATTTACTACCCCTTATCACGCTTTTTCGATTACCTCCTTATCAATATCAATGTTTTTGTTTCCCGTTACGTCATTTCGATTGCCCTACCTCCCTTCTAATATTCGCAAAATTTTCGAAGAGGGATAACCCTGGCCCCTGCCATAAATTCATGTTTCCATGGGCGCCCGGTTATGCTTTCTTACTGCAAAACCGTTGGGTTGAAACCAACCTCATTGGTTAAGTCATCAACGATATAGACCTTGATTTCATCACCGGCCTGAACATTAAAACCAGCCTGAGCGGTATTAACCACGTCAAAGTCTGTTTTTGTTACATTCAAGCTGTCCTGCACACCGTTTCTTAAATGCACAAAAACAACCGCTTCCAGCCCATCATGCGCTGTCACCGGCTCCACTCGCACAACAAAATACTTCATGCCGGAAACACCGCTATTTACGGTCATGGTTTTAATACCGTCAGCTGTCGTACTGATTTGACATGTTGTCGCATCTTCAACAGGGGTGACTGTATATGTGGGATGGGTGGCCGGCGAGGGCCTGTTAATAGTAATCCCGCCCACATTCTTATAGGTAATGCCGATACCCCAGTAAATCCGCAGGGTAGTCTGATTATCGGGACCAATGGTGATCGGCTCCCCGTCAATATCATAGGTCAACAGGTATCTATTAGCCGGGTCGAGTAAATCGGCGACACTGACCGGATCGATGTGGAAAATGGCGGCATCGGTGACGTTAATCTGCGCCTGCCAGGAAGAATCGGTGATGTTTGCCGCCGTCAATAAATCCTGTAATGCTACACCCTTGCAGGCCAACGGTCCATATTGGCCTGTTGTTACCGGCATTGCTCTCAAATCAGCCATGGTATAGGCATGCTGCCCCGCGGCATCCCCATCCAAGGTAAAAATTACCGGCCAGGCGCCCTTATGCTGTGTTACGCAAGCGTCCTGGTAACCGTTGGCTTTGACCACAACCGCATAATCCTTTTCGCTGCCAAAGATGCTGCCGTCAATTATGATCGTACCGGCGGCAACGTTATATTTCCCGGCAATTGAAGTCCCATCGACAGTTACGTCGGCGATGGCATTGCGCCAGTCCTGATCATCGGCAAAGTCAAGGTATACAGCCTGGCCGGCGGAATTTCGGATGAAGTCGGCGGTTAAAGCGGGGGACTCGGCATTTAGCGGCTTTGTGAATACTTGAATTTGATCAACCCACTTGACGTAACCCTGATCGTTGACCAAATCTTGCTCATTTTGCCCAAAAAATAGCCTGACCGCATAGTAATCATCCATCTGGTTAAAATCCACCTGACTATAATATGGAAATTCAGTTGATTTTAAAGCCAGAACAGGTTGTATCTGAATGGCTCCCTGAGTTGAAGAATTGTCACCCAGATTCGGATAGCAATAACGCGTCGTGTTCAATAGGTAGGAATCAGAAAATGTACGTGAATAATTATCAGTTGCCGTAAAAGTAAATTTGTCTATGTTGCTAAGGTCAATATTGGCATGCGCCAAAAGATCGGTCAGCAGGACCCCTTCCGCCGCATAGAATTTATAATCGCTGTTGTTATTGAACGAACTGTAGACATTTCTGGTCTGGGACATATTTTGCAAGTCACTGATTGTGAAAACGCCGGCTGTGGTGACCGCGCCGTTGTCGTTGACGGTAATGGTAATCGCAGTCGTTTTATCCCCTACGGTGTTGGTGGCGCATGCCGGAACCGGGTTGGCCACAAGTAGAAAAGTAAACAACAACGCCAGCATGGCAAAGCAGCTAAGCATCTTAGCGACCCGGCATTTTAAAGCTAATTTCTCAAATGACAATTTTTCCACCCCTTAAATGCTAATTTTCAAAGTGTTACCAGGTTTGATGAACCTCGATTGTCTCCACTACAGCCTTATTCCCATTCTAGTTATTGCAAAATCGTCGGGTTCGAGTCTTCCGCGTTAGTTAATTGATCAACTATACAGGCTTTGACTATATCTCCGGGCAGCACGTTAAAGCCGGCCTGGGCGGCATGCACGGTGTCAAAGTCTGCGTGGGTAACGTTTAAGCTGAGTTGCGCGCCCTTTCTTAAATGTGTGAATACGACCGATTCTGTTCCGTCATGCGCTGTGACCGGCAGCACCCGCACGGCGAAGTATTTTATGCCGGAAACACCGCTATTGACGGTCATGATCTTAATCCCCTCCGGGGTCGCGCCTGTGCTGTAAACAGCAGTATCTTCCAACGGTGTTACCGTGTACCGCGGCTTGGCCGGATTCAGAAGAACTGCTAAGGTACAACTGGCGCTGAAACTACCGTCATTAGTGGTCACGGTGATTACCGCCCGCCCTGTCCCAACGGCCATTACCTTGCCGCTGTTATCAACCGAAGCCACTGCCTCGTTGTCGGAGGCCCAGGTTACGCTGCGTTTAGTGGCATCAGCCGGCGTAATGTCCGCTATCAATTGGACTGTGTCGCCCACTGCCAATTCATCTGTGTCTTTATCAAGGCTGACTCCGGTTACCGGCGTAGTCGCCTGCTTGTCTATTACATAGCTGTCGATCACCTGTCCGCCGGCATCTTTCGCGGTTAAGGTAAAAATGCCGCCGTCAATGCTGATCAGCTCATAGTTGCTGACATAGGCAATTTCACTGGCGATATAGTCCAGGTTATCGCCGGGGGGGTAATGCTTTGTACCGGCATTGCCCATTATATAAACAATGCCGTTCCCGTCGGCGGCGACCTGGCCGGCTTTAATCGGTTTAGTCCGCATGTAGACATGCTGGTGCCCGACAAAAACCGCGTCCACCTCGCACTGCTCAAAGAAAGGGACCCAGTTTGCCTGCAGGTTCGATGCGTGTTTGTCAAAAACAACCGGGTAGGGCGGGTAATGGAAGAAAATAAATTTCCAGGTCTTGCAGCTGCCTTTAAGGTCATTTACCAGCCAGTCACTGATATCGGTAAAGGAATCCGTGTCGGGGCCGGTCATCAGTTCGCTGTCCAGCCCTACGATATGGCAGTTGTTGTAGTCAAAAGAATATACTTTTTCTTCATAGCCGGCCGGGCCGTTTTGGGGCAGGGCGAAATAGCGCCAGAACAGCGTTTCCGCCACATTGTCATGGTTGCCCGCGACCGGCATCAGCGGGATTTGCTTGAATAGCGGTGTGGCGGCGTCAAAAAATTGCCGCCACTGCTCGCCGCTGTTCCCGTAATCTACCAGGTCGCCTCCCAGGAGCGCGAATTTAGGGCCGGCGCTTTCCGCCCCGGCAATGTCGAGCATATCAGCCCAGGAAGCAAAGCCCTCCTGAACGTCCCCCATGTAAAGGAAAGAGAACTGGTCGCCTGAACCGGCGGTGGTAAAAGACGCCGGTTCGCTCCAGGCGCCTTCCCTGCCTGCACGGTAGACATAACTCGTTTGCGGGCTCAGCCCGCTGATAGTCGCTTCCTGGTGATACCAGTCTTTACTGTTACCGGCGTAAAGATAACCTGCCGCCGCGTCCACCGTCCGGGCGGCGTCAAAGCTGCCTTCAAAACTGCCGGCCGGCAGGTACTGCACCATTTGCAGGGCGGCATCGGCAGTGCGCCAGGAGACTGTCTGGGTCGTCTCGCTATCGTCCGCCCAGGTCAGGATGATCTCGTCGGGCAGAACGTCGGCAGACACATTCACGATTAGGTCGAGGATATTGCTGGTGACGTCGCTGACCGTCGCTATGACTTCTACCGAGCCGCTGCCGGTGATGGTCAGGATGCTGCCGGAGACTGCAGCCGGGCCGGAAACGACCGTCCAGACCACTGCCTGTCCGCTAATGTCAAAGGGCCCTCCGGTCTGGCCCTCTCCGGTCAGAGCAAGTCCGTTCAGGTCATAGTTTAATGGTGATCCACAGTAATTCAGATAAGGACTGCCGCTTAAACTCACCGTAGTCAGTACCGCATTGGACTCGACCGTAATGGGGAAGTCATAGCTGTACCCCAGTCCTCCATAAGCGCCGCTGACCGTGATCACAGTGTCTGTTGTTTCCAGCGCGGTTGTTTTGCTGATCGTGTAGTCCGTGATTTCTCCCCTGGCGCCGTCGTTGTAATAGGCCCAAATCTCCAAGCCGGTCTCATCAAAGGTCTGTCCCGCGACATAGCTGAGCCTGGCGGGGTCGGACACCTTGGCGATATCCGTTATTATGGGGGTATTATCTGTTTGAACACGCAGGACAGGATAGCCGTTGTTGATATTGCCGGTATCGGCGACAAAAGCCCTGCCGTCGCCGTTTAGCGCCGCCAGGAATTCGGCTGACTTCATGTATTCAGCGGTGGCCTCTGTGACAGTTGCACTGCCGCCCCCATTATAGTACCCGCCGCCGGGAGCGGAGCCGGTCAGCCAGTAACAGCTGCTCACCGTCTGGCTGCCGCCGTTGTTGACGCCGATCCCCGTCGCATAGACTGCGTTTGCCGCGGCAATGGAACCCACATTGTAGCAGTTGAAGATATCGGCTTCGTTGCTGCCGCTGATACCGCCTGTCGGGCAGGCGTAGGTCGAATCAACATTGCCGGCGTTATAGCAGTTCTTGATCATGCCGCCGTTCCAACCTGCGCCGACGATGCCGCCGCAGCCTTTTGAATCGGTATTGTTGACTGTGGCAAAGTTAGCGCAGTTCTCGATGACACCGCCATTATTGGTCTTGCCGATTTTGCCGACGACGCCGCCTACGCTGCGCCTGGCGTAGATATGGCCGGTGACGGCAATATTGCGGACAGCCGGGTTGTCAGCCCGCAGTGATATATCATCGTCGTCATGGCAGCCAAGGAGACCGACCAGGCCCACTGACTGGCTGTATGCGTAGCCGGAGGCCGCGTAGCGGTCGCAGTAGATGTTTTTAACCGTATGGCCTTGTCCGTCCAGGGCGCCGTTGAAGGAAGTCTTCAAGCAGGTGCTGATGTCGTTGACGTCCGTGCACCACTGGCCACCGATAGGTGTATAGTTGGGGCCGCTCCAGGTTCCGGCCGCGCTGTCGTAGACGCCGCCCATATCGAGGTCGGCGGTGAGATAGATCGTCTTGCCGTTAAAATCGTCAATTCCGGTCGAATAGTCGGCTGATTGGGTAAATGTTCCGGTAATCATATCCGGTGTCACGCCGGCGTCCACGTGGCCGTTGACGAGGGCGGCCAGACCGGCCAACTGAGCCGGGGCGCTGATGTCGAACGCTGTGTCGGTGGTATTGTACCAGGATACGTCAACCGAGCCGTCCCA
>CAYMJG010000006.1:23878-43728 GCA_964390855.1 uncultured Eubacteriales bacterium
CCCGGCTTTAGAAGCGGCGGTTTTCAGGCAACTACCTGACACGAAAATACGGTACAAACATCATCTCGTTATTAAAGCTCTCTTGAGACCCGGCCAATTCGCCGGGCAATATCCCCTGTGTGCCGGTTACTATAACCCTGCCGGGCCACCGGCTGACAATTTCCGATATGTATTTGTCCGTGCCGCCGATCGCCTGCATCGTTTCCCGGGCTAACGGTCCATAGCGCTGCCCGGCATCATCAATACCATGAAAGCGGGCCAGCACCAGATCATAATCCTGTTCCAGGACGGCAAGTGTCTCCTCGAACAGTTCATCATCGGCGCTGCCGTCGGCGTTTTTGTCATCGATGCTAACCGGCTGTATTTCGGCGCCCAATTGTTTCTCAGCGGCATCTAAAAAAATTGCTTTTTTATTTAGTTTATTCGCCTCAGCAAATATCGAGGGGACCTTTAACTCACTGCCGCCATCTGCGCTGACTCCGCTTTCCTGTGGCGTCTTGCCGGTCAGCAAGGCGGCCAGGCCAACGTTTTTTTCCAGTGGATATACACCCCATGCCTGCACAGCCTTGCCGCTATTTTCAAGAAAAGGCGCGCAGCCGTTGCCGGCGGCATAACCGTATTGCCGGTATGTAAGCCCGTCCAGCACTATCACCAGCGTCCTATCGCCGCTTTCCAGATAGTGCCGGGCGTCGTAGTAGGCGTCAGTGATGCTGACCGCAGGGGGGTGAACGATGATTCCTTTTACCTTTTCCAACTTATCGCGTGTATCAGGCTGCAGGTAATTGATATGGTTATCCTTTACTTCAAAATATCCGCTCCCGTCCACCAGGCGGCAATCTCCGCTTTCATCCATCACGAGAAGCGCGTCGCTGTCCTGCAGCGGCGTCAGGTCACTTATTTTGAAAACCCGGCGTTTGGTAAAAACCTGCGCTTCATGGTCAATACCGTCGCTCTGCACTACAGCCTTCCCCTCGGCATAGGGATATAACCTCAGCGGCCCGGTTAACAGTTGCCCAGGTGTAATCTGAACAAGATCGGCTTCCGGGCTGATCACATTGAAAGCAAGATCCCCGCTGCCGCCCTCCGACACCACCACAATTTCCGTGATAAACTTGACATTGCTGCTGTTGGGGTGAGCCAGGTTTATCGCTTCCCAACCGTTTTTAGCAGTGAAGGCGATATAACAGTAATCGATGTCAGCAGCTCTGACGGCCGCTGTAAACCCGTCGAGTCCTACTAAGTACAACTGCCCCGCGTCATCCGCCGGGCCGGCTTTGCTGATGATGTCGGCAAGTTTAACAGCTTGATACCCGGCCTCCTGGAAAGTTATTTTTTCTGTCCTGCCGATATTGTCCATGCTTTGCAGGGTCAACACGTTATTGACATCACCGGTCACCTTCAGGGGCGGGATGTGACTGTAGCTGCGAAAAGCTCCCCCCGCGACCGCCCACCCGATCACCAGCCCCAGCAAAACCAGGCAGACGCCTGAAAACCAGCTTTTTTTACGCACCGCTCTAACCCTTCTCTATTTTTAAAATAAAATTACTGCATGCACTCTGCTAAATGTGGATGCTGATTCATTCGCAAATGTATGCTCTCTCCGCATCCAACGCTGTTCCCAGGCAGGTTCACGGCAGGACCTCAATGGAGAGCAGGTCGTCAACGTTTTTCTTGCCCGACGGGCCCGCACAAGTGAAAACCAACGTTCCCCGGGAGTTCCGGCAGATCAGCCCGCCACTGCCCAGATCCGTGATTGTCAGCACAACGCTCTTTCCGTCGGCGCTGGTAAACTTATAGCTGCTGCCGCCGGTCAGGCCGGTCTGTTTGAATATTTGCGAGAAGGCGATGCCCTCTTGGCCATCCTCCGCCTGTTTAGGCAGACAGGCCATCCCTTCCGTATAGTCAAAAATAACAGTCTGTCCGTAGATAACAAAGAGCAGGTCCCGGACATGCATGCCCTGGGGAAGTTGGGGCGCCAAAAACTTGGGCGCTTCTTTGCCGGTTATTTTAATATAGGCGTCCAGGAAGTTGGCCCTGGTTTCATTTTTCTGCAGCCCGTCGCTTGCTTTCATAAAAACGTCAGTCACGCTGCTGTCGTTGATATCCGCGTACTCGGCGATAAGATCGCTGGTCTTAATGGCCTTGTCCACGCCATCGAAATATTCATAGTCCTGCTGGGGCAGGTTTCCGGCCGCCGTTTCCAGAAACACCAGCTTGTTGGGCGGTTTCCGGTCTCCGCCGGTCTCGAAATCCATCCGGGTCATATTTTTGACCCAGTACATAGCCCGCTCACCTGGAATGACAACGCGCACGGGTCTCATATCATCTCCCAGGTCTTTGCCGTCATCCAAATAAGAAAGCAGGATCTGGCGGCCGGCCAGGACATCGTACGGCACGGCAATGGAATAACGGTCTGTGGCCGTAAAGCGGACGCGGCTGAAATCTTTCTGGTTTTTACCGTATTGTTTCAGAAAAGTGTCAAGCAGCGGCCCTGTTGCCTTAGCGCTGATCTTTTCACCGTTGGACATGGCGGATTCCGCCTCCCTGGTTACCGCCGGCAGCTTTTTCAGTTCACCCAGGGTTATCTCAAAATCCTGATCTGTCAGACCATGTACGACAATTTTTTCTCCGTCATAGGGGCCCGGCGCGCCGTCTGTCGTTTTCTCCTTGCCGCAGGCGCCCGCTGATAAAGCCAGAACCAAGACTAAAGCCAGCAAAGGCAGCTTTTTAAAAAATATTTTACTCCACCCATCCTTTCATAAAGGTATCTGGCCATAAAAAGACCGCACAATCTCACATACAGTCGGGTGCGCTACTGGTTCACCCAGTTCAGGCGCCCAATCAGGAACCGCGTTTTACTTTACTGTAATTCCAGGCTCACGAGCCAGCAGGTAAAGCGCTGCCCGAATTCGTCGGCGCTGATGATCACCTGGATGCTTCCATTGCCGCCCGTTTTTGTTTTTAGCGGCCTGCCGTAATCGGCATAAACAATGTAAACATTGTCCGGCTGCAGGATTTCGGACATGTTAATAACCGAGATGTAGCCGTCAATCCCCCTGGCAACCACCTTCCTGTAATTTTGGGTCAGCGCCGGATCGACGCTGTTCAACACAGCCGCAAGCGGCGTGCCGGTAAAGCTGTGCTCGGACATGCCACTGGAAGAATGGACCGTTATTTTTTTTTCTGTCATGGGCAGTTTCTGCAAATCTGCAAGCGTCAAACTGCTAAATGTGTTACCACCGGCTTTTATTAGCACTGTACCTTCTTTCAGCCCGATCCTGTCACGGTTTAAAAAAGAGAAAACGGCAACAAGCAGGAGCAACAGAACCATTCCTGCAACAAGCGCCCTTGATTTAAAAGAACTGCCTTCTCTGGTAACTGCTTCAGCCATCTCGCTGCCTCTCCTGACATTTATTAAAGATTCTTTGTCCTTACTTTTTTTTACTTTAATGCCTTAAAAATTGTTGTTACAGCTTCAGCCCTAGTCGCATTTCCCTGGGGTTTAAATATGTTGTCCGGGTAGCCTTTCATGATTCCGTTTTCTGTTACAGCGGCGACAGCATCAGCAGCCCATGCGGAAATGCTGCCGCTGTCCGTGAATCCGGCCAAGCTCGCTGCCGGGGTGAGTTTGGCAGCTTTCATAACCATAACGGCCATCTGCTCGCGGGTGATCAGCACTTCCGGCCCGAAAACACCGTCACCGTAACCGCTTATGATACCGTTTGAAGCAGCGCAGGAGATATAGCCATTCGCCCAGTGGCCGGTGATATCAGCAAAGGACGTTTCACCCTGTGCGCTTAACCCGAACGCCTTTACCAGCATAGTGGCAAATTCCGCCCTGTTGATAGTGTTGTCCGGCCTGAAACTGCCGTCCGGGTAGCCTCCTACGGCGCCCAGGGAAACAAGATTATTAATGCCGTTTTCCGCCCAGTGCCCGGTGATATCATTTAATGTAACGGGTGGGGTCGCGGTGACGGCCGGCATAGCTGGGGCCGTGACAACAGGCATACTTATTGCCTCAGGATTAACCGTTAAGACAAAGGCGGCGGTTTTTCCGCCGTCCGACGTGGCCACGGTAATGGTAGCCGTGCCGGGAGCAACTGCCAGCACCAGGCCCTTATCGCTGACCGTGGCCACCGCGGCGTCGCTCGAACTCCAGGTCACTGTTTTATCGGCGGCGTCTTCCGGGATAACGGTCGCAGTCAGTTGGACGGTGGAACCAACGTCGATTAAGCTTTTGGTCTTGTTGAGAGAAACCCCGGTGACGGATTTATTCGCAGATGAAGAACCGGCGGCATGGGTTGAATCTGAAGCAATGGGAGTTGGAGCTGAACCTTTCAGCGTCACGTCGATCCGGTATATCCACTTGATCGAGTCGCGGGCCGTAATTTCGGCCGGATCGTCCGGCTGGCCGATTACCAACCTGTACCTTGTGGAAGCATCCTGATAGCTAAAATCCGGCTCTAAGGCGTCCCGGACCCAATTGTCCGAAATACAGATCATCGGGTAGACCCGAACCCTGTCTTTTACCGCCTCACCAGTTACGTCCGTAACGCTGTCTTCAGCTGTAAAGCTCTGGCTGTCCGCATTCCAGTATTCCGTTATATGGGGGTAATAATAGCGGCTCGCATACAAATCAGATTTCTTAAAAGTCCTAACCGGTCTGTCCGCCGCATCGGTTGCATAAAACGCCAACTTGTCAACATCATCGATATCAATACCCGCGTCCGACAGCAAATCGCTGAGCAGTACCCCCGTTACCGCGTTTATACAAGGCGCCGGCATGCTGTCCATAAATGAGTAGCTTTCTTCATACGCGCCCGAAAAATCTGCCTCCGTAAAAACCGCCGCTTCAGTAAATTCTCCGTCGGAATAACAGCATCTTATTGTCAGCGATTCCGCCGCATCCTCAGCGAAGGACGCAACCGGCTGCGCTGCCCACAGCAAACAGACCATCGTTAACACTATTAAGCAGGCAAACTCCCTTTGCACTTTATTAATAGCTAAACCCCACATCTTTATTTTTTCCCCTCCATTTATTCCAATAGTGCTTATTTACTGATTAGTCAACATAAACAACTGTCCCGTAGCCGGGTCTTTATAAACCGTGCCCATAACTTCGTACTGTTTACTTTGGCCATCGGTTTCAATCAGGTCTTCCTGGGTAAATTGCTCCTGGCCGATCTCCTGGCCGCGCTCAAGGTCAACTCTCCCTCCCTCCCGGCCCAGGTCCACGTTCCAATGCATGACGAGAGACAGCATTAGTCCGCAGGCAAACACCAGCATGGCATCCACAATGTTGATGGCGCCTTCAAGCGGATTGGTATCTTCAGGCATTGACTTGCGCTTTGCATTTCTCCTCAATCCCCCGATCACGGGCAGTCACCTCCAGCAGGCCTTCCATAAGCGTTTCAAGAGTACTCAAATAATCCTCATACCACCTTTTCCGCAGCCGGGAAATAGCAAAAGCGACACCTGCTGCTGCAAGACCGGCGACTGTAGCGTCAAAAGCGGTAAGCAGTGAATCCGCCAGGGTTTTGGTGTCGCCCTGGCCCAGGGCGATCAATCCGGGGCCAAGCGGGATTAAAGTAGCCATTAAGCCGAACATCGGACCCAGGCGCGCCACTAGGTCTGTCCTGTTGGTTATCCCGGCATAATACAGTTCCTCACCGGTGAGCAGGCGGCGGGCTATAGCCTGTTGAGAAGCGTCGGGCAAATGAATCTGCTTGATCAACTCGCTCAGGGCCAATTTATGGCGTCTGAACAGGCCACTGCTGTCTATGAGCCCCAGAATTTCTCCAGCATCCCTTACCTGGAAGGAGTCAATAATTCCCGGAACATCAAACTTCGCCCTGCGCCGCTCTGTCATAATTTCCACCAGTAGGCTGCCAAATTCGATTACCACCAAACCCAAAAAAACAAGCAAGACAGCAATTGTTGGAATCAGCAAACCTGAAGAAATGCTGTGCATGGTATCCCTAAGCGGTATTAACATAAAAATTGTCACCTGGCTTCCTCTCTCTTGTATTCACGATAACTTCTGCCCGATCCGTACAGCAATAAGAGCGTAAACATCACAGCGGCAGGAACATCCAGCCTGTTTTGCTCCTCCTGCACCGGCAGGGGTACGGCATCAGCCGACATCTCGTATACGCGCCACGGCTGCCTGCCGGGCTCCTGCAATGAAACCATGGCGCCTGCCGCAACGCCCTTTTCTGCCGGGTCCTGTTTCTTTGCTTCATCCTCAAACGAGCCCGCCCCGGTTTTCATAACATCCTGGGCAGCAACCTGATTTGGATCATTCACAGTACAACTAGCCGTCATTTCGCCTATCACCGTACTCACAGTAATGACGGCTTTGCCCGGGCCGACGACGCTAACCAGCCCGCTGTCATCAACCGTGGCCACGCCGGCATCGCTGGAACTCCAGACAACGCTCTTCTCAGTGGCTTCAAACGGCGCAACGATCGCATTCAGGCGAAATGTACTACCAACTTTCAAATTAAGTGTGTCCTGATCGAGGGTTATTCCGGAAGGCGGGGCGCCGCCCAGCATTACCTCGATCGCGTGCACCCACATGGCAGACCGGGAAGCGGTACAGGTAAAGGTATCCTCCTGTCCGAACAGCAGCCTGAACCTGGAATCGCCGGACATTTGCGAATAGTCCGGCGAGGTGGCAAAGCGCTGCCAGTTGTCCTCGATGCTCATAATAGTCTCTACCCGAATGGCCCCATATACTGCGCCCGGTATGGATAACTGCGAATTGGGATCCCAGTATTCAGGCAGGTTTGGATAATAATAACGTGTTGTATCCATCAAATACGATTTGGGCAAACATACATACCAACCGCTTTTAATGTCGGCCGAGTAAAAATAAAATGTTTCCACCGAGTTGATGTCGATACCGGCGTCCTCCAGTAAGTCGCGAAGACTCACTCCCCGGGCCGAATCTATACACACTGAAGGCATTCTGTCGATAAAAGTATAGGCCTGCCGTACCTGCGGCATTGCCTCAAGGTCACTGATCGCATAGACTTTCTTCGTATAGTAGGGGCCGCCGAAATAACCGACCTTTAGTGTCAACGTATCGGACGGCACACCTGTTTTTTCGGAATAATCGGCGCAGACTGTATCCGGCGCGTCAATTATAAGCAGGATGAGCAATATGAACATCGTCAACAAAATGGCGAGACCCTGCCCAAGCCTGGTTTTAAATTCCAACCATTTTGGCAGCATAATTTTGCTTTTCATTCCAATCGCTAGAGTAAATTATTTTTCTTAATTCACATAATTAACCAGTCAGCAAACACATCGTTGCCGGTAATCGGGTTGCCGGAGTATCCACAGTAAGCGACGTTACATTGAGGCATATAACCCAACGGGACAGTACAAGACGTAATAACAATAAATCGTCATGCAACACAAAATTGTATGTTATTAAATAAAAATTCACGATTAATCTACAGGGGGTTACATGACGATATAAAAATAATAACCCGCGGTTTATTATAAGTCAATAAAAAGATAAGAATAAGTTGGCAATTACAATTAGTTACATATTGCTTGTCGTGTTATAACGTTTTGTAAAGTTAGGTTGATTTTACTTCCAAGTGGCATTTTAATACACTAATATTGGCAAAACAAAAAGACCACCTGCTTTGAGGTGATCTTATAAGTGAGGGCCTCTTGACGTCCGGTTTTTACCGGACAGGCGGGATATTATTCAAAATAGGGCCATAATTTATGTTTTCAAGAAACCTCTTATCTCTGGCATTTTTTGCGTTAAGCCGCAGGATCTTTATCTCATCGCCTTCCGCCGCTGCCTCCGCCCGTATTAATTTTTCCGGGAACCTGGAGTAGCCGTAAATTGCCGTGTGACCGGCCAGACGCACACCGGCCGCCTCTCCCCACTGGTTGGCCACTGCCAGGTGCGTCTGTTCCCCCAACCTGGCTTCCCAGATAAAAAGGCGCCTCATGTCATCCCAGGCGGCGGGCGCGCAGATCAGGTCCGCGCCCCGCTTGGCCAGGGATTCAGCGCTTTCAGGAAACAGCAGGTCATCGCCGGCTAAAAGGCCTATCCGGCAGAAGGGCAGGTCGCAGACAGGGAAAATAGTGTCTCCCGCTGCGGCCCAATTTTCATCCTTCCGGGACAGGTGTACTTTCCTGTAATGGCATTCCACACCGCGCGGTCCCAGCAGGACAATACTGTTGTAAAATTTCCCGCCCTGTTTTTCCGCCAGCCCCAGGACAATAAAGATATTTTTGGCCGCTGCCTTCCGGGTAAATATAGCGGTGACGGGACCGGGAATCTCTTCACCATAAGTTTCAGCCGCTGAGCGCGCGGATATTGTCCCCGTTGGGCACAACTCCGGCAGGACGACCATATCCAGCGGCGCACCTCCCGCCGCCGCCTTGTCGGCGGCCGCATCGATCAGGCCCAGTAATTTTTCAATATTGTCCGCCACATTTCCGGGGATCGGACGGAACTGCACAGTCGCTGCAGTAAAATCCGCCGGTTCAGGCAGGCCCAACAGCAGGCCGGGGTTAAACTGCGAGTATGTATCAAGGGAAATATCACTGTAGCAACCCGGTTTTCTCCGGGAGAGAATATCTCCCGGGCCCGCCGGAAGCAACTTCCCCCCGGCCAGGGGCAGCGCACCGTAAATAATGGTATCTTCAGGCGCGCTCACCTGCTTAACCGCAACACCGTTGCTGTCGATTATAAAGGACTGGGCCGCGCGGCAGTCCATGTCTTGATCTATTCCCGTCCGGTTGCAGGCCAGCAGGTGGATGCCGTTTTCCGCCGCCCGCGCCCGCCAGAACTTTTCCGGGTTGTGGTGTTCGGGCGGCCAGTTGGACGGCACCAGCAGGGCCCGGGCGCCTTGCAGCGCAGCCACCCGCGCCGGTTTGTAGGAATAGGTGTCGGCGCAGATCACCACGCCCAGCCCGCCAAATTCCGTTCGCGCCACCAGTACCGGCAGGTTGCCCCTGGCGGCCCACAGGTTTTCCCGGAAAGCCGGCGCCAGCTTGCGGCATTTGCCCGCCACAAGTCCCGCCGGCCCGATCAAGGCGGCGGCGTTGTAGAATACGCCTGTCCGGCGGTCGACCTCCGGCAAGCCGATGCAGATATAACAGCCGTACCTTTTGGCAATGCGTCCGAAAGCCCCGGTCGCAGGCCCGGGGATAGTCTCCGCCAGCGGAGCGATTTCTTCTCTGCCGGCAAAAGAATAACCGCTGGCGGCCAGCTCGGTATTGACAATAACCCTGGCCCCCGCCCCGGCGGCTTCTTCATTCAGATCCAGCAGCCTAGCCAGGTTCTTTTCTTTTTCACCCCGGTCGATTGACGCATGCACCAGCGCCACCTTTAAACAATCGCCCCGTATGTTCATGTTAAACCTTTCCTGATTTTATAACGGCGTCCACGCCTGATTTCCTCAAATCGTATGACTTAAGGTTGTCAATTATATAAAATACTATATATAGCATCTTTGTCAAGGGAGGCTCTATAGAGAAGTGCTATAATCTTTGGAAAGCCATGCCGCTGTGTCATACAGACAACCCGGGGCTCAAGAGCCCCGGGTTGTCATGAATTTTATTTCTGAACTGGTTATGACCTCCGCCGTTCTTCATAGGCTTTCAGCAGTTCCTGGACCGCCAGGGTGGCGGACAGCCTGCCTTCCGCAACGGCCTGCTCGATTTGCGGCTTCAGTTCTACCACGACCGGGTGGTTGAAAAAGCTCACCAGCAAATGCTCCCGCACCATGGTGTACACCCAGTCCAGCACCTGGGAGCGGCGGCGGGCGGCAAAAACGCCCGCCGCGGTGGTTGCGCCGCGAAATTCTTCGATAACGGACCAAATGCCGTCGATCCCTTCGCCGGTAACGGAAGAGCAGGTATAGGCGGCGGTCCTCCATCCCTCAGTGGCGGGCTGGAGGTAGTGCAGGATCCTGTTGTAGTCGGCCTTGGCGGTCAGCGCCCTGATCTTGTTATCCCCGTCTGCCTTGTTGATCAGGATGGCGTCTGCCAGTTCCATGACGCCCTTTTTGATCCCCTGCAGCTCGTCCCCCGCTCCGGTCAGCACCACCAGCAGAAAAAAATCCACCATGGTGCGCACCGTCACCTCGCTCTGGCCCACGCCTACAGTCTCCACCAGAAGCACGTCGAAGCCGGCGGCTTCGCAGACCAGCATGGTCTCCCTGCTTTTGCGGGTCACCCCGCCCAGAGTGCCTCCGGAGGGGGAAGGCCGGATGAAGGCGTTTTCCTTGCGGGAGAGGATTTCCATGCGGGTCTTGTCGCCCAGGATGCTGCCGCGGGTAACCGTGCTGCTGGGATCCACCGCCAGCACCGCCACTTTGTGCCCCCTGTCGCAGAGCATGCTGCCCAGGGCTTCGATAAAGGTGCTTTTGCCCGCTCCCGGCACGCCGGTGATGCCCACCCGCACGGAATTGCCGGTGTGGGGCAGCAGCCGCTTCAGCACTTCCTGGGCTGTTTCCATGTGGGCGGGCGAATTGCTCTCAATCAGAGTGATGGCCCTGGCCAGGACGGTACGGTTGCCGGACAGCACGCCCTGCACGTAATCGTCGATATCAAGCTTGCGCCGGGGCGGGGGCGTAAAACGGGGATAGCCGCGGCCGGCCTCCTGGCCCGGCATTCCGTCATGGCCGCCCTCCACTCCCTCCAGCACGTAAGTGGTAAAGGCGCCGCCTGCTTGTTGGGGAACCCATTCCGGTCTTTGCTTTTCTTCGCCCATGATCTCAGCCGGCTTCCCGCAAGCGGCGGGTGATTTCTTCCAATACTTTCTGGGCGGCCACCGGAATGACGGTGCCCGGCCCAAATATGGCGGCGGCCCCGTGGGCTTTCAGGAAATCGTAATCCTGGGCGGGAATAACGCCGCCCGCCACCACCAGGATATCCTCCCGGCCCAGTTTCTTCAATTCCTCCATCAGTTGCGGCAGGAGAGTCTTGTGGCCGGCGGCCAGGGAACTCATGCCGACGACATGCACGTCGTTTTCCACCGCCTGTCTGGCCGTTTCTTCCGGGGTCTGGAAGAGGGGACCGATGTCCACGTCAAAGCCCAGGTCGGCGAAGGCGGTGGCGATCACCTTGGCGCCGCGGTCGTGGCCGTCCTGCCCCATCTTGGCCACCATGATTCTGGGACGGCGGCCCTCGTTCTTCTCAAAGTCGTCGGCCATTTTCCTGACCACGGCCACTTCGTGTTCCTCGCCGAATTCGGCGCTGTACACGCCGGAAATGGCGCGGATGACCGCCTTGTGCCGGCCGGTCACCTTTTCGATGGCGTAGGAAATCTCGCCCAGGCTGGCCCGGGCCCTGGCGGCCTCGATAGCCATGGCCAGGAGGTTGCCTTCCCCGGTTTCCGTGGCGCGGGTGATGGCGTTCAGCGCCGCCTCCACCCTGGCCTCGTCGCGCCCCTGGCGCAGTTTATCCAACCGCGCCAACTGGGCCTGGCGCACGGCGGTATTGTCCACTTCCAGTGTTTCCAGCGGGTCCTCCTTGGCCAGGCGGTACTTGTTCACGCCGATAATGGCCTCCTTGCCCGAGTCGATGTGGGCCTGGCGCCGGGCCGCCGCCTCTTCGATGCGCATCTTCGGCAGGCCGGTCTCAATGGCCTTGGCCATGCCGCCCAGGGATTCGACTTCCTGGATGTGTTCCCAGGCCCGGCGGGCGATGGCGCCGGTCAAAGCTTCCATATAATAAGAGCCGCCCCACGGGTCCACCACCTTGCAGATGCCGGCCTCGTCCTGCAGGAAGAGCTGGGTGTTGCGGGCGATGCGGGCGGAAAAGTCGGTGGGCAGGGCGATGGCCTCGTCCAGAGAATTGGTGTGCAGGGACTGGGTGTGTCCCAAAGCGGCCGCCATGGCTTCAACGCAGGTCCGGGCCACATTGTTGTACGGATCCTGCTCCGTCAGGCTCCAGCCCGAGGTCTGGCAGTGGGTGCGCAGGGCCAGGGACTTGGGGTTCTTGGGATTGAACTGCTTGATGATTTTGGCCCAGAGCAGGCGAGCGGCCCGCATCTTGGCCACCTCCATAAAATAGTTCATGCCGATGGCCCAGAAAAAGGACAGCCTGGGCGCGAAGGCGTCAATATCGATGCCCGCCTTTAAACCGGTGCGCACGTATTCCAGGCCGTCCGCCAGAGTGTAGGCCATTTCCAGATCCGAAGTGGCGCCGGCCTCCTCCATGTGGTAACCTGAAATGCTGATGGTGTTGTATTTCGGCATGTTCTGGGAAGTAAAAGCGAAAATATCGGCGATGATGCGCATGGACGGGTCGGGCGGGTAGATGTAGGTGTTCCGCACCATGTATTCTTTGAGGATGTCGTTTTGGATGGTGCCGTTGAGCTGGGCGAACTTGACCCCCTGTTCCTCGGCGGCCACAATATAAAAAGCCAGCACCGGCAGCACCGCCCCGTTCATGGTCATGGAAACCGACATCTGATCCAGGGGGATGCCGTCGAATAAAATCTTCATGTCCATGATGGAATCCACCGCCACGCCGGCCTTGCCCACGTCGCCGACGACCCGGGGGTGGTCGGAGTCGTAGCCCCGGTGCGTGGCCAGGTCGAAGGCGATGGACAGGCCCTTCTGCCCGGCGGCCAGGTTGCGGCGGTAAAAGGCGTTGCTTTCCTCCGCAGTGGAAAAGCCGGCGTACTGGCGCACCGTCCACGGCCGGACTACGTACATGGTCGGATAGGGCCCCCTCAGGTTGGGAGCGATTCCCGCGGTATAGCCCAGGTGTTCTTCATTGGCGATATCTTCCCAGGTGTAAAGCGGCTTCACGTCGATCTGCTCCATAGTCCGCCAGGTCAGTTCGTCAAGGGTTTTCCCGGCCAATTTTTCCGCCATTTTACGCCACAGCGCGGCATCAGAGGCGGCCTGTTTCACACTGTACTCCCTGCTTTTAAAATCAGGTCTCTTGCCCATTACAGCACTCCTTCCCGCTTCATCAGTTTCAGAAGCAATTCATAGCAATTGGCCCTCACATGGATGAAATCGTCCACTCCCGCCTGCTTAAAGGTATCGATCAGGTCGGCCGGGTAGCCGGCCAGCAATACGGCGGCGGCGGGCCTGGCTTCTTTGATTAATTTGGCCAGCGGCGGCACAAATTCGGGGTAGGTATCGTCGGTGGAGCAAATAACGGCGATGGAAGCGCCGGAATCTGTAAAAGCCCGCGCCGCTTCTTCCACGGTGGGGAACCCGTCATTTTTCAGTACTTCAAATCCCCCCACCTCAAGAAATCCCGCAGAGAAATCGGCCCGGGCCTTATGCTGGGGAATGGGTCCCATATTGGCCAGAAATACTCTGGGCGGCGAACCGTTTTTATCCCTGTAGGTCTCCGAGGCCTGCCGCAAAGATTCAAAAATTTCGGCTCCCCGGTGGATATTGACGGCGGTGACAAAGGGAACCACGGCGCCTTCCGTCTGCATCACGCAGGCCAGAGTTCCCAGGGTGGCGCCGGACAAAGCGGCCTCCACGGCTGCTTCGACAACTGCGGCGCCGCCTTCCTTCTTCGCGCCGATCAACACGCCCAGCGCCCCTTGCAATTTTTCTTCAGGCACGGCGGCGCGGTAGCCGGCCAGCATTTCGGCTTGCCGTTTTTTAATGGTTTTATGGTCCGCCGGATTAACGGCCAGCGGTTTTTCGATAGTATTCGGATACATATTCGTTCCGACAAAAATGTCCTTGCGCCTAGCTATATTCGTCTTTCTCCTGGCGGCGGTTTGGGCCGCCTGCCCCTGCGGAAACCCCTCCCGCAAGGCTTTGGACATGCCCCCTTTTGCCTCCACTTCCTGGAACAGCGCCCAGGCCTTCCTGGCTATGGCGTCGGTCATTTTTTCGACGTAATAGGAGCCGCCCGACGGATCCACCGGTATGGTCAACTTGGCCTCGTCATTGAGAATAAGATGGATGTTGCGGGAGACGCGCCGGGAAAACTCATCGGCTGGCCGGACGGCCTGATCAAAGGCGCCCACATTGATGCCGTCGGCGCCGCCCATAACGCCGGCAAAGGCTTCCGTCGTCAGGCGCAGAATATTCACGTAAGGATCGTAGACCGTCTTGTTCCAGGACGATGTGCTCACGTGCAAATACATTTTTTGCGCCTTTTCGCTGACGCCGAAAGCGCCCGCGATTTGCGTCCAGATCAGCCGGGCGGCCCGCAGCTTGGCTATTTCTAAAAAGAAATCCGATCCCGACGAAAAGGAAAAACGGATCCTCTCCGCGGCGGCATCGGCGGAAACGCCCCTGTCCAGCATCTCACCCAGGTACTCGGAGGCGGTGGCCGCGGCGAAGGCCAGTTCCTGGACCGCGCCGGCGCCGGCGTCGTGATAAGGGCGCCCCTGCACCAGAACCGTTTGCAACAGCGGCGCCCGCTTTTCGGCCCAGGCGGTGGCCCAGGCCATGGCGTCGTAGGCGTCCTCCAGCGAGTACGGCAGGACGCCCGCGCGGGCCAGCAGGCCCAGCGGGTCCATGCCGATACAGCCGCGCAGTTTTTCAGTTGATTTTCCCTGATGCCGCATATAAGCGCCCAACAGCGCGAGTACGGGCAAACCCATCGCGCCGGCCTGGATATATACAGGTGTTTCAATCAGGTCGATGTTTTCCAGTACCTTGGCCAGATCAGCCATAGTGGAGATGGAAACACCGTCACAGCCAACGTCTTCAGCCACGGCCTCGTCGGCGTCCAGTCCGGCCAGCCCGGCCTGATCCAGCAAAAAGCTGAGCTCCGTCAGGCCCCGCTCCAGGTCGTGGCGGGCGGCTTGGTTCAACGCCGCGGGCTCGCCGCCGGATATTTCCTGGCTCACTTCCCACGGTTTTAACAGGTAGCCCAGAGGCTGATTGCCCCGGACGTAAGGCGGAAAACCGGGCAGCGAATCCATGTGCGGCAGCTCTTCAACATCGCTTGGCCAATAGATGGGCTGGATTTCTATATCTTCATAGGTTTTATTAATCAGTTTTTTCTCAAAAGAAGCCCCTTTCAGAGACTTTTCGGCAACCTTGCGCCACTCCTCGTAACTGGTGTAAGGAAACTCGCCAAACAACCGGTCCGGCCGGCACGTTTCCATCTGTTCCATGCTTTTACTCTCTCCTGCCATAAGACGCGCGGCATACTCCCTTCTTTTTCAGGAGGGTCGAACGCCGCTTGCTTCACTCCTTCCCTTTTTAAAAAAATTACCCCCACCAACATATTCTGCAAAAACGCGTTATCTCTCTATCCTCACCCCTCTTCCGCCGTCTTCAAAAAGGCATGACCAAAACTCTGAACCCGCTTACTCCAAAGCTTTCAGCTATAAGTTTGCTGAATTTCAACTGAATGATTGACTTGAACCTGGCGTTTCTGGTAATTAAAAAGATCGCATCCCCGTGTTTTTTCATGCTGGTCAATGAATTAATATATCTTTCAAAATCATTTGCCGACATTTCGTTTTTAAGCCTGGATATGCCCTCAATCAATGCGGGGTCTTCAGCTTTAATGCGTTCTTCCAGAGGCGTAAAATCAACCCTTTCCAGGCTGCAGTTGCAATCCAGAAAAAACTCCTTGCATCCGGGTTCCAAGCTGGAAATTAAAAGTCTGCGCTTCAAACCGCACCCTCCTTTAATAAACTAGTTATAAGCGCCCCGCACCGGCTGAAAAACAAAGATGACGCGAGCCGCTGAAAAGAGAACAAACCGCAGTCCTGCTTTCACCTCCTTTGTTAAACGCAGGCACATCCGGCCGCCATTTTTTCAGCGGGCTCCCGTTGGCTCATAAGACAGGCGCCTGCGTCCACCGGACCAATATGTTATGCCCGTACATTAACGGACTTGTTTCAAAAAGCCTACCCATCCATCCCCGAACAGGTAGAATTAATATGGAAGAAGGAGTAACACATGAAAAACCCGGCTTCTTCCGCTTAGAAGCCGGGTTTTTCAAAGGTAAAAACCTTTTGAATAAACACATTTTCAGTCTTGGCCTTTCTACGGAAGGCGACGTTCGAACCGACCAGGCAGGTCTCCTGACTTGTGGCTCACAGCGTACCTCCCGCCTTCCCGGGTTATCTTTCAACCCAGTGGCATTTTGGGAGACGCTCCCCACTTACAGTGGCCAGACCGTCCGGGATTCACACCCGGTTCCCTTTTCACCCCCCGGCACAGCCGGGGAGACCTGGACAGATTATTTAGTTACACAAATTTAAACACTATTTGGGTTATATGTCAATGTATTTTTTTGACACCCCGTTTATTTCCCCAGTTGCGGCAAAAACTCCAGGTACAGTTCCCGGCATAACTCCTCTTTGTAACAGTGCCACAGAGCCAAAAGGTTTTTTCTCCACACGGTAAAAGCAAGCAGGGAGGCCGGCTTCTTGCCTTTTATTGTTTTATGGCAATGATTAGGAACCTTATTCTGAACTTAAATATTTCTCTGTAATCCCTTTAATAAAAACCCTGATATCTCCTAAATCTTCTTGCAGGATCCGGTAGACCTGACCTTCATCCACCTCCTGGTAAAGATGGACAATCCTATTCCTGAACCTGATCATCTGGATAAAGCGCAGCCCCTGCTCTTTTCCGAAAACTCCGTGTTCCATCAGAAATTTTACATAGTCGCCCGAGGCCGCAGGGATCCCCCACCGTTCTCTGGCCACGATATGGCTGGCTACGTCTATCATGGCCTCAATGGCTACTTGAAGATTATACTTCACTGAATCCGCATAATGGAAACTGGCCATGAACTCTTCACGTGAAAGGGCCGCGGTTTTTTTCAGTTTATTTAGAGTGATCTCCATAAATAAAATTTTTCGCTGAATAATATCTTTATCAACCATTGGGAAGGTACTCCTCTCTCAGCGCTTTACGGCTCTCTCCGGCAAAACGCGCATAGTGAAAGCTGTAATCCCTGTATTCACGAAGAACATGCTCTATAAAGTTGGAATTCAAGATATAATCTCCTTCATATATCAATAACCCTTCAGATAAAACCCGAAACTGCAGCGCTACCGGAGCGCAATTCAAGTTAATAAAATCGATCTTGTCGGTTTTTAATAACGATGTCAGGTCAGCTTCAATTTGTAATTCATGCTGTAATTTAGTTTTTCCCCGGAAAACCACACCAAGATCCAGATCGCTTCCCGGGTGTTCATGCTCCGTACCATAAGAACCAAATAAATAAACAGCCGCCACTTCCGGATAAGCGCCAAAAAAATCTTTTAATGCCTGCAGCCGGTCCGAAGAGACGTCTCTCATGGCAAACCACCTCTACCATAATATAACATACTTGAACCCGATCAGACCAGCGCTCCATGGATTCAAAAGGAATATAAATGCATGTGTCATCAAAAACGACGATTAAGAAACCCGGGGCTTGTCGTGCCCCGGGTTGTCAGGAAACAAGGGCGTTAGGGGTGAAGCCGGAGCAGTACAAGTTATGGCCATAACCACCGTGTTGACAATGATATGTCTTACATATTATTATGTAAGACATGAGGAGGTGTAAGGCAGTGCCGGTAATCACAGTTTCTACAAAGGGTCAAATTATCATTCCCTCCGAGATTAGGAAAAAGTACAAGATCAAACAAGGCGACAGGTTTGAATTGCAGGAAATTGATGGGAAGTTGGTCTTGACACCGTTGCTTGCCAAACCTTTTGTTGGGTTGCACGGTGCTTTGAAAGGTAAGAATAGTCTAACCCGGTCTCTGCAAAAGGAACATGCCCTTGAAATCAGAAAAGAGGAAAAATGAGCTGTATGTTTTGGATGCCCACGCTTTGCTTGCATTTTTAGAGGATGAAGAAGGCGGGCAAATAGTGAAAGAATTTCTCCAGACGCCAGGCGCACAGTTCTTCATCAGTGTGATAAATGCTGGTGAGGTGTATTATATTGTTTACCGGGAACGTGGAAAAGAACTGGCACAATTGGTTGAAAATGAATTAGCTCAAGCAAACAACATCCGCATTGTTGACGCTACCTGGGAACGGGCGAAAATAGCCGCAGAGTTAAAATCAAGAGGAGGAATTTCATACGCTGATTGTTTTGCGGCTGCGCTGGCTATTGAAAAGGATGCGCCGATAATAACAGGAGACAAGGAGTTTTCTGTTGTTGCCGACAAGGTACAGGTTATTTGGATAAAATAGGAGAAGCCAATCATAACTGAAGCCTTCTCCATCTAGTGGTATAAAACTCCTGAATATTCACGTTTTGTGTATTTGGAACCCTTTTGAGTGATGATAGTAGGTTTACGGTTTATTTAACGGCTTTCGCCGCCGATAAATCGGCTTGGTCTTGGCCGCGGCGATCTGCAGCAGCCGGGGGGTCGTTTTCATCAGCTCGAAGGAATCGCCCTGTTTCATGTGAGGCTGCACGGCCTCCGCCGCCTGCGGAAACAGGCCGGCTTCCGTTCCGTCAAAGTCTATGAGAAAAAGCCAGTGCGGCGCAGCCTCCTCCGGTCCCTGAGCCAAAAGCAGATATACCCGGTAAACTTCTTTCCTTTGGCTGAAAAAGGCTTTCATAGCGCCGGCAAGCCCGAGGGGAACGACTTTTGGATTCGACAAGCGCAGCCCTCTACCGTGCTTCACCCGCTGCACGGACATCCCCTGGGTGACCGTGTCGACTTGGGCAATTTGGTTTTGCCTGAGCAGCAGCACTTTCCCAAAGGGATTAATGGCAATGCCAGCCAAGGTTTGCGGGTGTTCCAACATGGCGTGCTTTAAATCGTCAAAGGAAAATACGCCCACCCTCCCCCTCTTGTACGGCCATTTCTCAAGCTCCCCGGCCTCGGAAAAGGCGGGCAGAAATTTTTCACCTTCCTGGGTGCTCAGAACAGCCGGACAACGGCTATTGTCCACTTGTCCGCTTTGGGGTACACAGGGAACCAAAAACCTCGCGTTTTTTAATTCGGAAAAGAAGCGGCGCTCACTTTCCCGGCTGGGTTTCTGCTGCAGTTGCTTCAGACTTTCCGCCGGATGGAAATTGGCGCGAAATGAAAATATATCGTTTTCCTCCACGGCCTTCGCCCCTTTCGTTTTTCACCCGCCGCAACGGGTCTTTATTGAATTGCGTAAAACCAAATCACCTTTGAAGCGGGCAGCCTGGCGCCGGGGTGTTTCTTAGATAACATGAAACCCCGGCTTTCCCAAGAAAACCGGGGCGCTATTTCAGCAAGGGCCTGCGCCGCCGCAGGTTCACCCGCGGGGCCGCGCGCCGCCACAGAAAGCTTACCGCCTTTCCTAGGAAGGCACAAGCACGCCGCAGGGGCAGGTATCCTGACTCGCGGGAGCTTCGCTCCACGCTCACAGTGGCCGGACCGCCCGGGATTCGCACCCGGTTCCCCTTTTCGTCCGCATTCTTGACGGACGGCCCTTGCAGCCGGTTGTTCAGTTGTTAAAAAAAAGCGCCGCCCTGTTGAGGGTAGCGCTTCCGTTCTTCGGTCAGACGCAATCTCAAAATTTGGCGATATTTGTTTTGGATATAGTTTATCAAATTATTTTCCCAGAATTTCCGAAGAGACGTGTCTCATGGCAAACCACCTCTTACAATAATATAACATGCCTGTTATCCAAAGAATCAAATCACTGCTGTATCATTTACTCACTCAACACCCCGGCGACCTTCTTCAGTTTGCCTTCCACCCCGGCAAGCCTCAAGTCCTGGCCGTCCATTTTCGACCTGCCCACCTGGTTGGAATGCTCTATTGCTATTACAACCTGATATATTTCGTCCTGCCTGGTTTCCATGTTTTCCATTCTGGTTTCCATGTTCTCCATCCTGATTTCCAGGCGATCCAGGCCGTTCTGCATATCTTTCTGTGTTACTTCTATACCTGCAACTCTTTCTTCTATGCCTTCGATTTTACCTTCTAT
>CAYMJG010000006.1:43828-49848 GCA_964390855.1 uncultured Eubacteriales bacterium
CTTCTATACCTGCAACTCTTTCTTCTATGCCTTCGATTTTACCTTCTATGCCTGCAACTCTTTCTTCTATGCCTCCGACCTTACCTTCTATGC
Source organism: uncultured Eubacteriales bacterium (assembly GCA_964390855.1). Lineage (GTDB taxonomy): Bacteria > Bacillota > Desulfotomaculia > Desulfotomaculales > Pelotomaculaceae > Syntrophopropionicum. The sequence continues at coordinate 43,922 of CAYMJG010000006.1, forward strand.
CTGCAACTCTTTCTTCTACGCCTCCGATTTTATCCTTTATGCCTGTCAGTTCCTGCAATACAAGCTTTTGAAATTCTTCATTGTTCATATCTTTCACCCCCGGCTAAAATACTTTTTAACTATGTAACGGGTCCATGCTGTACTATACCAACCACCCCTTACCATAATATAACATACTTTAACCCGATTAGACCAGTGCTCTATGGATTCAAGTTGTTAAGAAAAATAATTTCAAGGCTCAACCAGCCCGTATTTGACCTTGATCCGGTCCAGCTTTTCCAGCATGGGCCTGGCGATGAACAACAGGAAAACTACGGTGGCGGCGGCATGGACCAGGTCGAAGGGGACGCCCTGCAGGTAGGCCAGATAAAACATCTCCAATTTGGGGCGGCTCTGGAACATCAGCACCGCCGCCGGATTCATGATCCCGCCGTAAATGAAAAACGCGGACAGCCCGCCGAAGGCGCACAGCGCCGCCGTATTCCGCCGCAGGATGCCCTTGCGGAACAGGACGCCCGCCAAAAAGCCAATGGCGCCGAAGGCAAACATCTGCCACGGCGTCCACGGCCCCTGGCCGAAAAACATGTTGGATACAAAGGCGGTGACCGCGCCCACCAGAAATCCCGCTTCACCGCCGAAGGCCACGCCGGCGATGATGACCACGGCCGCCACCGGCTTGAACTGGGGCAGCATGAAAAAGGCGGCCCGCCCGGCCACGCCGACGGCGCAAAGCACCGCGATGACGATCAGCTCCCGGGCCTGGGGCTTGCGCTTCTCAAACACCAGCACAAAGGGCAGCATGGTCTCCAGGATGATAAGCATGCTGATGAAATAATATTTCCTGTCGCCCAGGTAATAGACGCCGACGTATATGGTCAGCGGTATGGCCAGCAGAATCATGGCTAGAGCCGCCAGGGTACGTTTGGAAAGATATCTCTTGTCCGCCGCTGTCTGTTCATTGGCTATGGGCGAGTCCGTCTTTTTTTGAAAAAAGGCCCTGAAGAGAACGACGAGACCCGCCGCCGGGGCCAGGACGGCCAGGGCATAGCGCCAAAGGTTGGCGTAATTGCCGGCCGATCCGGCAGATAAGTCTCCTTTGGTCACAAGGAGGGAGAGGCCGCCCATATGCCCGGCGGCAAAACCCCCGGTAATGAAAAAAGCCAGCGCCGCCAGGAGCGCCCCGGCTTTACGCACCGGGGACGCCTGTTCTGTTTTTTCCGGCGGTCCTTCTTGATATGCCGCCGGGTCGTTTTCTTCTTCCGGCGGCTCGCTTTGCCCCCGCGGGAAAAGACCGGGGGCCGCTTCCTTTTCTTGAGCCGGCTTTATGGCAAAAGGCGCCGCGTCTCCCCCGCAGGCGGCGATTACGTCCTCCGCCGTCACCGCCCCGGGCAGTTTATGCCGCGCCATGCGGTTGGCGGCGGTGGTATAGAAGCTGTTGCCGGAGAAGAACTGGCGGGGCGCGGCGGAACTGACGATATTGCCGTCAAAAAACAGGGCGCAGCGGTGGGCGTATTGGGCGCAAAATTCAATATCGTGGCTGACCATGAGTATGGCGACGCCCCGGCGCAGAAGGTCATTAAGAATTTGGGCGAACACCTGCTTGAATTCGCTGTCCAGCCCCTTGGTGGGCTCGTCCAGGAGCAGGATCCTGGGCTGGAGCAGCAGTACCTTGGCCAGGGCCGCCCGCTGCTGCTCGCCGCCGGACAGATCGTAGGGGTGCCTGGCAAGCAAGCCCTCCAGACGGCACAGCCCGGCCACCGCCCGCACCAGGCCGGTTTTTTCCGCCCCGGACTGCTTCTGCTCCGAGAGCATTTCCAGGAGGTCCTCTTCTACGGTTTTTTTCACAAAAACAGCCTGGGGATTTTGGGGCAGTACACCCAGCAGCCGGTGAAAAAGCTGCCGCCGGCTGTCCTTGGACAGGTCCCGCCCGCCTAACCGCACTGTCCCCCGGTAGGGCTTGTTTATGCCCGGAATCAGCGACAGGGCCGTGGTTTTGCCGGTACCGTTGCCGCCCACGATGGCGCAAAACTCGCCTGGAAATACCTGCAGGGAGAGTCCCTTGACCACGTCGGGGGCGTCTTTTGCATAGCGGAACCAGACCTCCCGGAACTCAACGGCGGGAATGCAATTTTGCTCGGGCGCCGGCCTGCTTTCCGCGGGGACTTCGCCCAGCGGCTGCCGCTGCGCGAAGGCGTCCAGCCAGGAGCGCCCCTCCCGCACCGTGACGGGGCAGGGCAAGTCGTTGGCCACGCCGGCATAGATCCGCATCGGCGCCGGCATGGCCAGAAACATGGCGTGGCGCCGCTCCTTCAACTGTCTGCCCACATCCTCCGGCGCGCCGTCGCAGATGAGCCGCCCCTCGTCCAGCACCAGAGCCCGGTCCGCCAGGGGCAGAGCCTCTTCCAGCCGGTGCTCGGTAATGATCACGGTGACGCCCAGCTCCCGGTTGATTTTGCCCACGGCGGCCAAAAATTCCGCAGCGGCGATGGGGTCAAGCTGGCCGGTGGGTTCGTCCAGGATCAGTACCGACGGCTGCATAACCATGATTGCGGCTAGGTTGAGAAGCTGCTTTTGCCCGCCGGATAAGTCACTGACATTTTTGTAAAACCAGGTCTGGATGCCGAAAAAGGAGGCCATCTCCGCTACCCGCAGGCGGATGGACGGCGTGTCGAAGCCCAGGCTTTCCAGCCCGAAGGCCAGTTCGTGCCAGACCTTGTCGGTGACGATCTGGTTGTCCGGCGATTGCAGGACAAACCCGATCCGGGCGCTCTGGGCACGCTGGTCGATGTTCTCCAATGGCGCGCCCTCGAATAGGATCTCGCCCCTGCGTTCCCCGTGGGGCGCCAGTACGGTTTTCAACTGCCGGAGCAAGGTGGTTTTGCCGCAGCCGGAAGGGCCGCAGAGAACGACGAACCGCCCCCGCCCGATGGAAAGGGAAAGGTCGCGCAGCGCCGGTTTTTTCTGGCGGGGATAAGAAAAAGTCAGGTTCCTGATCGTATAGCTTTCCATTTCCGGTCCTCCTTGATATTGATGACCACCGGCGCGCCGCCCAGGGCCAGGTAGCAAAGGTACAGGCTGACTGGGTAAGGCTCCGGCCCCACGCCCTTCATGGTGGGAAAGTAGCGGTAGTAAAGGCCGCCCAGCGCGGCGCCGGCCAGGATATACCCGCCGCAAAAAAGCAGGAAAAGCAGGACGCTTTTGTCCCGCCTGTCGAAGCGGTAAATGGAAAAGGCGGTGCGTCCCGGCAGGCCGTAGCCCCGGCTCCGCATGGAATCCGCCGTTTCGATGGCGTTTTCCAGGGACCAGGTGACCATGATCGAGAGGATCCTGACCCCGTGCCTGGCCCGCTGTAAAAGGCTCCCGTCGGAAATATCCCGGCCCACGCATTTCTGGGCATCTGAAACCACCTTGAACTGTTCCCGAAAGCGTGGCACAAAACGCAGGGCCATGGACAGAATCAGCGACAGGGCGGGGATGACCCGCCCGAAGAGATAGACGAACTTGTCCGTGGTCATCACGGCGTTGTAGCAGGAAAACCAGCAGATCACCGTGATCAGCATCACCGCCGCCGCGACGCCGTAGGTAATGGACTCCAGCGTCAAAGGATTGCCGTCCCGCAGGTAGGCGAGGATGGTCCCGCCCTCATGGTTGAAGGCGGGGTTGACCAGCGCCGTGACAATCAGCATGGGCAGCATGTATTTCAGGTTGAAGCTCAATGCCTTTTTGCCCTTCAGGTACACTGAATAGGTAAAAGCGCACAACAAAGAAATACCCAGGCAGACCGGGTGCAAAAAAAACATGGAAAACAACAGCACCAGCGTAAAATACAAAAAATTGACCGCCGGGTGGTAGGTGGAAAAGGAGTCCCGCATCATTGGCCACCGATGGCGTAATATCCGCCCACGTCCCGGCCCAGGTCGCAGGTGTAGACCCATTCCACCACATCGCCGTCCTGCAGCCGATAGCGGGAACAGCCGTAGTTGGGAAACCAGTCGTTGACTTTGTACATCCAGCCGGAAAGCTCGCCGCAGTCAAATTCGTACAGGTTGTTGATACCCTCGATGTAGGCGCTGTTGTACATGGAAACATTTACAAACTCCATATGGATCTTGTTTTTCTTCATCTCCCGCAAAAGCACGTTGAACACCGATTCCCCGCCGTAAAAGGTGACCGGGGCGGACGGTAAAATGACGCCGTCCTCCGGTACCAGCTCTACCTTTTCCGGGTCCAGCCATTTTATGTTTTGCAGGATGGTGTCGCAGCGCACAGACAGGATGCAGGTATAAGCCGCGTCCCTGACTGCGGCGTCCTCGGGCTCTACGGGTACGGGCTTGCCCGCCGGCACCGGGTCGGTGAGGTATTGGTCCTTGCCGGTGGCTTCATCGATAACCATGCCCCGCTGCGCGGAATATTCCGACGATCCCTCATCTACTCCCGCGGAGGATTCGCCGCCGGCAAGGGCGGCCGCCAGCGCAAGCTTTTCGTCGGCGGTAAGGGACCGGTCGCTGCCGGAACCGGGCGCGGCGGTGTCCGCAGGGGCAGGCTGCCCCGGCGCCGCTGCGGCCGGTTCGTTTGCATTGCCGGGCGCGCCCGGCGTGTCCGCAGTTGCCGCCGGCGCCATATTTGCCGGCACGTCAGCCCTGTGGGCGGCATCCCGGCCGGGGTGATTTCCACCCCAGAAAAAGGCCCCAGCCAGGACGCCGACTATCACCGCCACGGCAATGATTTTTCCCTGATATTGTTTCATATTCCATCCCATCCTCTTTTATAGAAGGCCGGCCGCGCCCAGCAACCGGTACAACATGGCGGCGACCTCGCAGCGCTTAATAGCGACGCCGGGCCGGATCTCCGGGTCCGCCCGGGAAAGGATATCCTCCCGGTAGCAGAAGGCCAGCGCGGGCCGGGCCCATTCTGAGGCGGTAACGTAATCAGTGAACTGGGCCAGCATATCCCTGGCCGCGCCGCCGTCAATAGCGGTGTCCAGGCCGCAGAGCTTTGCCGCCCGGGCCGTCATGGCCGCCGCCTCTTCCCTGGTGATAGTGCCGTCCGGGTTGAAAACGCCGGCGGAGACGCCGCTGACGATGCCGTAGCTGTAGGCGGACCCCACGTAACCGGCGTACCAGCTGTCGTCCGGAACATCGGCGAACGCGCCGCCGGCCTTTTCAAAAAGCCCCAGCCCCCGCACCACGATGGCGGCAAACTCGGCCCGGGTCATGGTGGCGTCCGGGTCAAAGGAATCGGCGGTCTTGCCGCTGATGATCCCCCGGGCCGCCAGCGCCTCGATCTCGGCCCGGTTCGCATGGGCGCTGATGTCGGGGAAGGTCCGGCCCGGATCGGCCAGGGGCACAACCCTGACGTCGGCGTGTTTGGCCGGAAGCCCAGCTTCGCCGCTGTCTGTTTCCACAGCCGGGGCGGCGGGCTTCGCGTTATCCGTCATGCGGTACAGGCTGCTTTGACCTTCTTGCGCCCGCCGGGCGGCCACGAGCCCGTAAAAGCCCTGCTCGGCGGCCATCAGGTTTTCGCCGCTGCCGTCGGCGGTATGTAGAAAGCCCCGGCCCGGGCGATAGAAGGTCATAAGGTTATCCAGCAGTGTGTTCCCGTTCTTCACAAACCGGGGGTCGTCAAGGGGTACGCCCAGCTCGCTGAGGGCCACGATGACCTGCACGCAGCTCTCGGAATTTCCGGCGCCCCAGCCGGCAAAGCCGCCCTTTGCGTCCTGCAGCCCGGAGAGGCATTCCAGGGCTTCCCCGGCAACTTTTTTCACGTCCTCCCGGTCCTGGTACTTGGCCAGGGCCTGCAGGGCCATGCCGGTGATGTCCGGGTCGGATTTTTCATCGGCGGCGTTCGCGCCCGCAATCCCGCCAAAGAGGGAGAAGCCGCCGTCGGCAAGCTGCCGGGACAGGATATCGTCCACGTACATATCCCGG
>CAYMJG010000007.1:0-12483 GCA_964390855.1 uncultured Eubacteriales bacterium
TATCACATTGTAACAACATTGTAGCATCATAATTAAGCGCCCGCAAGGGTGTCAAGGGGTGTCAGGGGGACGGGGTTGTTGACAACTTTTTCGGGGCGGATGTGGGGCAGATGTTAGGGTGGGACAAGGGGACAGGTCCCTTGTCCCATTCCGGCTTCAGTGGGACAAGGGACCTGTCCCCTTGTCCCACCCACCTGTCCCGTTATGAAAGTGAGCGCGTCAGCTCCTCAATTTCCTTGCGGGCCAAATCATCACAGCCGGCTTGCGATTCCAGGTGATGCTGCAATTCATGCAGCACAGTTTCAACAATCTCCTCCTCCCAGCAATCGTCAGGCTCGTCTTCCAACAGCTCCGCAAAAGAACCGTAATAAAACATGATGAAACAACCCCCGATACCGTCCTCAATATACTCCCCCAATATGTGATACCCGTCTTCACATTTTGTCTCCTGATGAAGGTTAAAACCGCCGGTCAGATCCCGGAGAAAACGAGGCGGGATACGGTCTATAGCACGATCAAGCATGTCGGCAAACTGATCAAAAGACGGTTTGGCCAACCAAATTCCCCCTTTCCGCCCTTTCCGCATAAATAAATTCTTCTTTGCCCATCATTCACCCCAATTCCCAGGGTGTGGCCCCATGATTCTTATTTAAAAGGGACCTGCGCTCCCCCAACAAGAAGGCGGTCCCTTTCTTTTGCCGGCGCCGGTTAACTGATCAATGGTTGATCAAGCGGTTTCAATGCAGTTTGCCGCTTTAAGGCCAAACTTTTCAACCGCATGCTCGCGCATCTTATATTTCATAATTTTGCCGGCCGCATTCATCGGGAAGTCATCGACAAAATCAACATAGCGCGGGGTTTTGTGCTTGGCCATGTGGGTACGGACGTAATCCTTGAGTTCGTCGGCAGTCATATCTGCGCCGTCCTTGAGGATCACGCAGGCCATAATCTCCTCGCCGTACCGTTTGTCGGGCACGCCGATTACCTGCACGTCCTTGACCTTGGCATGGGTGTAGATGAAATCCTCAATCTCCTTGGGATAGATGTTCTCGCCGCCCCGGATGATCATATCCTTGATGCGGCCGGTAATTTTGTAATAGCCGTCTTCATCGCGCCTGGCCATGTCACCGGTGTGCAGCCACCCGTTTTCGTCAATGGCGGCTTTCGTGGCTTCGGGCATTTTATAGTAGCCTTTCATGATGTTGTAGCCGCGCGCTACTAATTCACCGTCAGCATTAGGGGGCAGGTCCCGGCCGGTCTCCACATCAACGATCCTGCATTCAACGCCTGGCAGAGTACGGCCCACAGTATTGACGCGCAGCTCCACGGAATCATCCGTGCGGCTCTGGGTGCAGCCGGGTGAGGATTCCGTCTGGCCGAAAACAATGGTCAGTTCCGTCACCTTCATTTTGTCCACCACGTCCTGCATCACCTTGACCGGACAGGGACTGCCCGCCATAATGCCGGTCCTCATATGGGAAAAGTCAGTCTTAGAGAAATCTTCATGCCCCAGCATGGCGATAAACATGGTGGGCACACCATTGATGGCGGTGATTTTTTCCCTGTTTACGGCGTCAAGGGACAGCTTGGGTGAGAAATACGGCATGGGGGTCATCGTCGAGCCGTGCGTCATTGAAGCCACCATAGAAAGCACCATACCAAAACAGTGGAACATGGGCACATGGATCAGCATCCGGTCGGCAGTGGAGAGATCCATACAGTCGCCGATGTTTTTGCCGTTATTTACCACATTATAGTGGGTAAGCATTACCCCTTTGGGAAAACCGGTGGTCCCCGAGGTGTACTGCATGTTGCAGACGTCGTGCCTGTTGATGAACAAGGAACGGCGGTAGACTTCCTCCACCGGAACCTTTTCAGACAATGCCAGGGCGTCCTCCCAAGTCAGGCAGCCGGGTTGTCTGGAATCAACGGTGATGATATTGCGCAGGAAAGGCAGGCGTTTCAAATGCAGTGGTTTTCCCGCCTCAGCCGTCGCCAGTTCGGGGCAAAGCTCCTTAATAATGCCTACATAATCAGAATCCTTGTAGCCATCGACCATAACCAGCGTATGGGTGTCCGACTGGCGCAGCAGGTACTCCGCTTCATAAATCTTATAGGCTGTGTTTACAGTCACAAGCACGGCGCCGATCTTGGTGGCGGCCCAAAAGGTGATAAACCACTGGGGAACATTGGTGGCCCAGATCGACACATGGTCGCCGGGCCTGACACCCAGAGCGATTAACGAGCGGGCAAAGGTATCCACGTCGTCCCGAAACTCGGCATAAGTCCTGGTGTAGTCCTGCACAGTATAACGAAAAGCATACTGATCGGGAAACTCTTCCACCATCCGGTCCAGCACCTGGGGGAAGGTTAGATCAATCAGCGTATCCTTCTGCCAGACATATTTCCCTGTCCTGGCGTTATTTTCGAACAGGTGGCCCTTTACCACCCTTACTTCGGAGTACCTGCTCATATAGTTGGCAAAGTTGGGAAAAACCACGCCCGCATCGTCAAGATCTGCCGCCCAGCGCTTGACCCATTCCAGGGATACGTAGCCTTCATAGTTAATCGAGCGCAGCGCCATGATCATATCGTCAACCGGCAGGTCGCCCTCACCCATCATCCGGTACCGGATGGCGCCGTCCTCTGCAACGGAATCTTTGATATGTACATATTTGATATAGGCGCCCAGGTTCTGCACCGTCTGTCCGGGGCTCTCACCGGCAAACCGGTAAGGATGGTGCATATCCCACAGGGCCGCCACCGCGTCGCTGGCCGCCCGGTCGAGCAGCCCGCAAAGCCGGGCCGTGTCGGCGTAAACACCATTGGTTTCCAGCAGCAGGGTCACACCCTGCTCCTCGGCAACCGGGATCAGGCGCCCCAGGGCGGCCAGGACGACATCGTCATCGACCTCCCCTGTGGTATGCGGCTCCAGGTCCGCCAGAACACGGATGTACGGCGTGCCGAGTTTAGCGGCCAGATGAATATACTGAACCAGCTCAGCGTGGTTTTTTTCGGCATTTTCCGCAAATTTGAGGCAGCAGCCGGACGTCAGGCAGGGGATTTCCAGTCTCAGCTCAGAAAGCTTTTTTACCGTTTCCGGCAGCTGCGCCTCTGTGAAAGGCTGGGCCCTGACCGCGGATATTTCGTTACCCACACCGCGAATTTCAATCCCTTTAAAACCGAGGTCTTTAGCCATAGAATAGATTTCAACCCAACTAAAATCGGGACAGCCAAGTGTTGAAAACGCAAGTTTCAAAAAAAATCCCCTCCTTAATTTAAAAGCGCCCCCGTCACACAGCATTTCTGCTTGAGACGAAAGCGCTAAACTCCCGCGGTACCACTCACCTTGGCATGTTAAACATACCCACTTGTCAGGCATCGGTCAAAATGACGAATACCCTCCCGTTGTAACGGCGGGAAACCCGTTCGCGCTTACTTGCCGCCAGCCGCCGCACGGCGCCTTCAGCTTTCAGCTGACTGCTCAAGGGGGAGTCCACGCTTGCTCTGCGCGCTGTTTTTCAGCATTTCAACAGCTCTCTGGAGCGACATAAACACAAGGTGTTTTCCCTGTCATTGCATTTAACTAGTATCTTTCAATTTACAACTGATTAAGCGAAATATTATCAAATCCCGGGCTGTCTGTCAAGCACGAAAACGATTGCCGGTTGATGCGGATGGGAACTTTTTGTCACCCGGCAACATCACAATTTTGCAATTACTTCGGTTCAATTATGGTGTTTAAAGGAAGGGACTGCAGTGTTTTTTCCCCTTGCATGATCAATAAATTTGCATTTTTGGCCTCTTTTTCAATTTCCCTTGCTTCTTCCGGGCTGGGGGGCGGAATAATTTTATCCGGATTTTCCGTTCCCGCCTCATCTCTGGTACCAATAACGAACTCCATCTCGTATGCCGATTTTTCACCCGCCGACACCCTTGTAGGTCCAGCGTAAGAGCACCTGAATAGGATCCCGTCATTTTTAAAATTATCTATTGACCCGATTCTTTGATTTGCAAATGGGTTGTCTTTAAGCAATGATAATAACCTTTCTGTTGGTTCTATGACCAAATATATCATTTTGTCCAGTTCCCTATCGCTCCCCATATCTCTTGCGCCTTCAAGGGTAAATTCATAACGCAAGACGGTATTATAAATGTAACCCAAATGTTCACCTGTTTGGGGATCCGCCGCCGAGGCGGACCGGCTTTGGTCGTGTTCACAGACCCTAACCTTATAATTATGCAGTATAAAATCCCGCTTGTTTGCGCACCCGGGCAGCATTATTGCGACGATAATTATGAGAGGTAAAAACAGTTTGCAGATCCTCAAGGATATATCGCCTCCTTCCAATATCACCCTCAAATGGTATTCGTCATAATGTTATGATATCCCTCCCCGGCAGACTATTTAAAGGGAAAAGCGGAATATGTGAAGAATATTTACCTTTAGAAGGAAGATAATTTAGCTGGAGATATGATTATGGAGAAAACAGGGTTTCTTGACGCGCTGCGCTCGGCCGCAAGCCTGGCGCTTTACAGGAATATTATTTCAGACCGGGCCTGCCGGGCCTGGCTTAAATTTATTGAATCCCTGGCCGGAGACAGGCCGGCTGATGAAATACTTAATCTGTATTGTGAATTATTTTTTTGCCTGGCGCAGCAAGCCGGGACAGCGGATGAAAGTTTCACGGGAGACGCCTGGCAGGACCACCTGCTAGGGCTGCTTTTATATGATGACAACGCTTTCAGCCGGAGGGCATCGCGGTATTCCCTCGAAAAGCTCAGGCCCGCGCTGCTGGATACCGCCAGGGGCGACCTGGCCAAGCTCCAGTCCATGTACCGGATAGACGGCGCCGTTGTCCGTCAGGCAGTAATACAAAAGCTGGGGGCGGAGGGCATTCCCCGCGGCGGTTTGCCCCTCTGGAAAGGCCTTTCCGCCCCGGCCGTGGATGCTCCGCGGGCTGGGGCCCGCCCTGCCGCAGGGATAGTTGATCTGCTCTGCCGTTCCCGTGACTGGGGCCGGTGTCTGGAAGACCTGGCCCGCTATTACCGGGCGGCGGGAGCGGGATTGACCGGGAGATACAGGGCATTCCGCTGGTCCGGCGCGGCAAAGCGAATAGAGGGAATCGCTGAGCCGGACCCGGTACGTCTAGAAGAGCTGATCGGCTACCAGGAACAGCGGCAGCAGGTAGTGGATAACACCGAAAAATTTTTGGCCGGCTTTCCGGCCAACAACCTTTTGCTATACGGCGACAGGGGCACCGGCAAGTCTTCTACCGTAAAAGCCCTGCTGCATCAATACGGAGACAAAGGACTGCGACTGGTGGAGGCGCCCAAGAGCAGCCTCGGCGATTTTCCCCAAATGATCGCCCTGCTGCGGCAACAGCCGCAAAGGTTCATCATCTTTGTGGACGACTTTTCCTTTGAAGAATCCGAGGTCGAATACAAGGAACTCAAGGCTGTTTTAGAAGGCGGGCTGGCCAGCCGTCCCGCCAACGTCCTGATCTACGCCACCTCCAACAGGCGACACCTGATCAAGGAGCGGTTTTCCGACCGCGACACGGGAGACGAACTGCACGGCAACGACACAGTCCAAGAAAAATTATCCCTGGCCGACCGCTTTGGGGTAACAATATTCTTTACCGCCCCGGACAGGGCGCTTTACCTGAGGATCGTGCGGGAAATGGCCGGCCGCATGGGCCTGACGCTGGCAGCGGGTGAACTGGAGCGCCGGGCGCTGCTGTGGTCATCCTGGCAAAACGGGTTGTCCGGCCGCACCGCGCGGCAGTTTATCGACAACCTCAGCGGGGAATTGTACATGCATGAAAAACCCTAGGCAATCTTGTGGATATAGACATCATTGGGAGTGGTTGTTCATAAAAGAAAAACTGCGAATAACCTGGCCGGGACTGCTGCTTTGCATAATTATTGCGGTACCGGCATGGTATCTGGGCATGTTTTTACCTGTTATTGGCGGACCCGTTTTTGGCGTTTTCAAAGGTTTTCCCCTAGTTTATCATGGGCTTTTTGAACCAATATTATTGGGGCTTTGCTGTTGGTTTGCGGAAGCCTGTACGGCACTGTTAATACAGCTGGCGACTAAAATATGGTAACAGAAAATGTGCGCCAACAGTAAACAAAAAGGCCGGGCACTATTTAGCCACGGCCAAGCCTAACACTCTTTTATCCTAAACCTGCTATTACCCCGGACAGTCTGTCGACAATTTCCTTCAACTGCCCCATGTACCTGCCCTCGGCCATTACCCGCACCAGGGGCTCCGTACCCGATGGGCGGACCAGGATGCGGCCGCCGCCGTCCAACTGCCTCTCTTCTTCTTTAATTGCCCCAGCCAGTACAGGGCTGCCCATTACCAGGTCCTTGTCGCTGACCTGCACATTCACCAACAGCTGCGGCAGGCGCTCCATCTGATCCGCCAGCTTGTCGAGCGGCTGTCCCTCCTCTTTCATCACGGCAAGGAGCTGTAGCGCGGTCAAAATGCCGTCCCCGGTCGTGCTGTGGTCCAAAAACAGGATATGCCCGGACTGCTCGCCGCCGAACCTGGCCCCCGTGCGCAGCAGTTCTTCCAGCACATAACGGTCACCGACCTTGGTTTCCAGTACATGGATGCCGCTCTCGCGCATGGCCAGGTGAAAACCCATGTTGCTCATTACTGTTACGACAGCCGCATTTTTAGCCAGGCGGCCCTGCTTCTTTAAACTGCGCGCACAAATAACCATGATCTGGTCCCCGTCGATCAACCTGCCCCCGGCGTCAACAGCCAGCACACGATCGGCGTCGCCATCATGAGCCAGGCCCAGATCGGCGCCTGTGGCCACTACAGTCCTCATCAGGGCTTCCGGATGAGTGGAGCCGCAGCCGCTGTTAATGTTAATTCCATCCGGTGTATCGAAAATAGCCGTTACATCGGCGCCAAGCTCACTGTATATGCGCGGGGCTACTTTGCAGGCGGCGCCGTTGGCGCAGTCCACTACAATTTTCAGGCCTTTCAAGTCAGTGTTAATAGTGCCCAGGGCGTAACTGACATAGCGATCCATCGCGTCACGCGTTTCATAAACACGCCCGACCCCTCTCCCGACGGGACTCATGACACCGGAGCAGTTATCTATGGCCAGTGACTCGATCCCCGCCTCAATCTCATCGGAGAGTTTGTAGCCGCTGGCGCCGAAGAACTTGATCCCGTTGTCTTCCACCGGGTTATGGGAGGCGGAGATTACCACCCCGGCGGCTGCTTGCAGCTCTTTCGTGAGGTAGGCTATGGCGGGGGTGGGCAATACCCCGACCTTCAAAACGTCAACTCCGGCGGAGCATATGCCGGCCATCATGGCAGCCTCCAGCATGTCGCCGGAAATCCTGGTGTCCCGTCCAATCACGATGCGCTTGGGAGATGAGCAATTGGTTAATATATGAGCCCCGGCCCGGCCGAGTCTAAAAGCGATATCCGGCGACAGATCACCGTTTGCTATGCCCCTGACACCGTCAGTACCAAACAAGGCCCCCATCCAAAAACGCCTCCTTAAAACGAAAAAATACAATTAATTATATCTTTGCGCATTTTTACTGTCAATTACCGTTTATAATATGCGCCCGGCGGGGATTCCGGCAATTAAGCGACAAACAATTTAATTTTTTGGCCCCTCTTCCTCTTCGTCGCCGGGTGTTGCAGCGGGTGGTAATTCTTCTTTAATTACCACGACCTGCACCTTGACCATTTCCGGCTCCGCATTCAATCCTTGCGGGACTGCAAGAGCCACCTCATTGATTAGGTTCCGGGCGGCGCCGCTGATATCAACCAGACCCGTTTGGATGCTGCTTATTGTACTGAGGGATTCCGGTGTCCCGGATAGTTGCACTGAAACAGGGTCGCTGGTTGTGTTTTTTACCTTATAGCCGGATGCCGGGGCACCGGTTAACTGGATCGCTACAGGCACGGTTTTTACTGTCGTCATTTCTATAATCGGCACAACCACTTTAACTGTTTCCGGATACAACAATACTCTCGAGTCACCCACACCAATCTGCGGGTTCTGTTCCACGTCCGCCACGGCTCCCTGTATGTCTATCAGGGCTGTGGCCTGTTTTATACTGTCAATTACCCTGGAGGGGCCCCTGGCTACCACCGTATTTGGCTGGTAGAACGGAGCCAGCGCCGTATAACCCGCACCCGGCGCACCCCTCAGGCTAACCGCGACAGCTACTTCTTTTTCAGTAATACGATCTATGGTCAGGCTGACTATGTCCGGCGTAACCTGGCTTATACGCATTCCGGTTGATGTGCTAACCTGCACGGGTACAGCCAGATCACCGGTTTTTCCCGCCGGTATATTAAGCATGGCTTTGAAGTCGGCGGGCGCCAGGTTTGACAGCTGGCTGCGGTTCCCCTGGACCTTCACCGTGACATTTTGCGGTATACTGCCCATAACGACACAGTCCTGTTCAAGGCCGGTTTCTTCCAGTTCCAGGGTTAAAACCTTCTCTCGCAGGGGATTTTGTTCGTTACTAACATAAAGCCACAGGGCAAAAGCCAGCAATAGAGAAAGAAGCATCAGGGAATTGTTGCGCCAGTTAAAACGGGACAATTGTGTCTACCTCCTGAGCAGTAATGTCGAAAGTGAATGTCCGGGACGGTTGGACAAAAGCTCAGACAGCCTTTTGGAAAGGTCGGGCTCATCCAGATGCCTGTACAGGCCCCCCTCAACAGCAAGTGAAATTATCCCCGTTTCCTCGGAAACAATTATCGCCAGCGCGTCGGAATGCTCTGTAATACCAATCCCCGCCCTGTGTCTCGTGCCCAGGTCGGTGGAAAGATGAGGGCTTTCACTTAACGGCAGAAGACAGGCCGCGGCGGCGACACGATCGCCCCTGATGATCACCGCGCCATCATGCAGCGGTGTTCTCGGCACAAAAATGTTTACCAGAAACTCCGCCGTCACCAGACCGTCAATCTTGACGCCGGTATCGATATGTTCCTCCAGTCCGGTTTCCCTTTCAATAATGATCAGGCCGCCCATCCTGTTTTTGGACAGCATGGTAGCAGACCTGGTAATTTCAGTAATAATTTTAGCCTGGCCGGCATCCCCGGTAAAGGTCAGGGGCGGGTGGTTTAAAAACCCGCCGCGTCCCAGCTTTTCCAGGGCTCGCCTTAGTTCCGGCTGGAATACAATCGGCAATGCCACCACCAGCGCTGTCATCAATTTGCCGAGCAGCCAGTTGATGGTGTACAAGTTAAAAAGGCTGGCAAAGGCGGTAATCACCAGCAAAACAGCCAGGCCCTTGATCAGTTGGACGGCCCTGGTGCCTTTGATCAGCAGCATTAGCCTGTACATCAAATAGGCCACGATCAGGATATCTATAACACTGCTCAGGTTGAATTTTAAAATTGCTTTTAAATAATCGAGGCTGGGGAGCCAGAACTGCTCCAAGGCGCTAACCCCCTCCGGTTTACGAGGAATATTATGTCTCCATTATATTACAAAAAACCCGCAATACCCTATTTCGGGAAGCGGGGATTTGTTTCCTGCAGGAAATTTTATATATTTTATTAGTTATCGGCAATGTCTTTTTCAATGTATTTTTCACCTTTCAGCAGGCCGAAAGCAAGACTATCCGCCAGCGCCTGCCAGCTGGCCTCGATGATGTTTTCCGAGACACCCACGGCGCCCCATGATCTGGATCCGTCACCGGTTTCAATATGCACGCGGACAATGGCGCCTGTGCCGTCACTTTCGTCTATAACCCTGACCTTATAGTCGGTAAGGCGCATTGAGCGGATGCACGGAAAGAAGTTTTCCAATGCCTTTCTCAGGGCATTGTCCAGTGCGTTTACCGGGCCGTTGCCTTCCGCGGCGGTATGCACCACCTCATCACCGACCCTAATTTTGATAATCGCCTCTGAATATGCGCCGCCGCCCTGCTTAACCTCCACAATCAGCCGCAGCGCTTCCAGGGTGAAAGGCTCGACATACCCGTTATAAGCTTTCCTGAGCAGCAGTTCAAAAGAGCCTTCCGCCCCTTCGAACTGAAAACCCCGGTTTTCCATGTCCTTGATCTCTTCCAGGATGCGTTTTCCTTCCTGGTTCTGCTGATCAACATCTACATTTAGCTCTTTGTACTTATAAAGCATGTTGGAAATTCCCGAAAGCTCCGAAACAAGTACCCGGCGACGGTTGCCCACCAGTTCCGGGGCTATGTGCTCATATGACCGCGAATCTTTTAAAAGCGCGCTCACATGCACGCCGCCCTTATGGGCAAAAGCGCTGTTCCCCACATACGGTTGGTGGGTATTCGGATGGACATTGGCCACCTCGCTGACAAAACGGGACATTTCAGTAAGGTGGGCCAGGTTTTCCCGGGGGATCGTCTCAAAACCGCACTTGAGCGTGAGGTTGGGGATGACAGAGCAGAGATTGGCGTTGCCGCACCTCTCACCATACCCGTTTACCGTGCCGTGCACCTGCACGGCGCCGGCCAGAACCGCCATAAGAGAATTGGCCACTGCCACATCAGCGTCATTATGGGCGTGGATCCCCACCGGGATGCCCAATCTTTTTACCGCCAGTTCCACCATATCCTTTATTTCCATGGGCAGATTGCCACCGTTGGTATCGCATAAAACAACGGTTGAGGCGCCGCCCTCTTTTGCAGCCTTAATCGTGTTCAGCGCATATTCCGGGTTGGCCTTGCAGGCGTCAAAGAAATGTTCGGCGTCGTAGACGACCTCCAGGCCGCGGTTTTTTAAATAGGCAACGGTATCCCTGATCATAGCCAGGTTTTCTGCCAGTGTAATACGCAGGGCTGTTGTCACATGGAAATCCCATGATTTGCCGAAAATGGTCGCTACCGGCGCGCCGGTATCCAAAATCGACCGGATATTGGCATCGTTTTCCGCTTTTATCCCGGCCTTCCGGGTCGAGCCAAAAGCCGCCAGTTTCGCGTTTTTAAAGTTATAGCCCCGAATAGAGGTAAAAAAATCGAGGTCTTTGGGGTTGGAACCGGGCCAACCGCCCTCAATATAGTGAAACCCTATTTTATCCAGGTGCTGGGCTATCTTGATCTTGTCTTCACAGGAAAAGGAGATCCCCTCTGCCTGTGAACCGTCACGCAATGTTGTATCATAGATTTGCAAAAACCGCATTAATTTCACACCATTCTGAGAACTAAATTTATGTCAATTAGCAGGCCACGGCCGCCAAAATGCCGCCTCCACTGCAGGGCAGGCTTCGGCCGCCGAATGTTGCGCTCCATTGCGGCGACTGCAGCAGTTACTCTATATACGCTCTATGATCAGGTCGGTTATTTCAACTGTGCTTACCGCAATTTTACCCTGCTCCATCAGATCCGCTGTCCGGCAGCCCCGGTTGAGTACTGCTGTGACTGCATTCTCAATACAGCCGGCTTCTTCGTCCAAATTAAATGAAAAGCGCAGGAGCAGGGCAGCCGACAGGATGGAAGCGATTGGATTGGCCAAGCCCTTTCCGGCGATATCCGGCGCTGAGCCGTGCACCGGTTCGTACAGGGCCGTCCGGCCCCCCAGGCTGGCTGAAGCCAGCATACCCAAAGACCCCGATAAAACTGAGGCCTGGTCACTGAGGATATCACCAAACATGTTTTCCGTTACCAGGACGTCAAACTGTCCGGGGTTTTTTACCAGCTGCATGGCGCAGTTGTCCACATACATATGGTCTAAACTGACGTCCGGGTAATCACGCCCAACAGACCCGGCTATTTCCCGCCAGAGGCGGGAGCTTTCCAGCACGTTGGCCTTATCCACCGAGGTCACCTTGCCCCTCCGTTTTCTGGCCAGGTCAAATGCCACACGGATGATGCGCTCTATTTCAGTAGTTGTGTACTCCAGCGTGTCCACAACCTTGATCATGCCGTCCGGCAGCTCCTCCCTGTATTTCTTGCCAAAATAAAGACCGCCCGTCAGTTCCCTGACTATTACCAGATCAACCCCGGCCACAACCTCCTGTTTCAGACTGGAGGCATTTTCCAGAGCCGCAAAAACCATGACCGGGCGCAGGTTGGCATATAAACCAAGTTCCTTCCGCAGGGAAAGGATCCCGCCTGCTTCCGGGCGCAGGTGCGCAGGCAGGGAATCCCACCTGGGACCTCCTGCCGCGCCGAAAAGGATAGCGTCACTCGCCCGGCACAGTGCCAGGGTTTCTTTCGGCAGGGGAGTGCCCGTAGCATCATAAGCGGCGCCGCCAACCCGGCCCTCTGTAAATTCGAATTTCCGGTCAAACCGTTGTCCTATTTTTTTTAGAACCCTTACAGCCTGGGCGGTAACTTCAGTCCCGATCCCATCACCGGGCAAAACAGCAATTTTGTACATAGCCAGACTCCCTAAAACATATTTTCACAGAATTAATTGGATTGGTAGGTGCGGCTTTAGCCGCACATTTTGGCGGGCTGAAGCCCGCCCTACAGCACGTCTTGGCGGGCTGAAGCCCGCCCTACAGCAC
>CAYMJG010000007.1:12583-49813 GCA_964390855.1 uncultured Eubacteriales bacterium
TCTTGGCGGGCTGAAGCCCGCCCTACAGCACGTCTTGGCGGGCTGAAGCCCGCCCTACAGGGGAATGTGGATATGTCCCCGATTTTATTTAAACCTGTTGGAGACATAGTTGATCAAGCCGCCGGCGGCGATTATTTCCTGCATGAATGGGGGCACCGGGGCGGATTGATAGGTTCTGCCGGTAGTCAGGTTGGTGATTGTTCCCGTCCCGGCCTCCACTGCCAGTTGATCACCATCACACACGTCTTCCGCCGCCTCCGGCGATTCAAATATGGGCAGGCCGATATTAAAGGCGTTGCGGTAAAAAATCCGGGCGAACGTCCCGGCAATGACACAGGAAACCCCCGCGGCCTTAATAGCTATTGGGGCATGCTCCCTTGAACTGCCGCATCCAAAATTTTTACCAGCCACAAAAATGTCGCCTGACTTAAAAGCGGGCGGGAAAGGCGGCTGTGCATCTTCCATGCAGTGTTCCGCCAACTCAACCGGGTCGGACGTGTTCAGGTAGCGGGCCGGGATAATGGCGTCGGTATCGACATCCTGGCCGAATTTCCATGCCGTTCCCCTAAATTCCATTATTGCTCCACCTCCCACGGGCCGGCTATGCGTCCCAGAATAGCTGAGGCTGCGGCAACCGCCGGATTGGACAAATATACCTCGCTGTCAGTGTGCCCCATCCGGCCCACAAAGTTGCGATTGGTTGTGGCAATGCAGCGCTCGCCGCCGGCCAGGACGCCCATGTGGCCGCCCAGACAGGGCCCGCAGGTGGGGGTACTGACAGCTGCGCCGGCCTTGACAAAGGTTTCAATTAAACCTTCCCTGAGGGCCTGCAAATAGATATCCTGGGTCCCCGGGAAAATGATCAGGCGTACATTTTCATGGACTTTCTTGCCCCTGAGTACATTTGCCGCTTCTCTCAGATCTCCGATACGCCCGTTTGTGCATGAGCCAATCACTGACTGATTGATCTCCACATGTCCGGCCTCGCTGACGGCACGGCTGTTTTCCGGCAGGTGCGGGAAAGCCACCTGTGGTTCAATTTTTGAAGCGTCATATTCATATACCTTAACATATTCAGCGTCCGGATCGCTTTGATAAAACCTGAAGGGTCTCCGGCAGCGACCCTCCACATAGGCCCTGGTTATTCCGTCAGGCGGGATAATGCCGTTTTTGGCCCCGGCTTCAACTGCCATGTTGCACATAGTAAAACGCCCGTCCATAGAAAGGTCCCCAATGGTCGGACCGGTGAATTCCATGGCCTTGTACAGGGCGCCGTCCACACCGATATCACTGATTACGCGCAGGATCAGGTCCTTGCCGCCGACCCAGGGCTTCAACGCACCCGTGAAAACAAATTTTATCGATTCGGGGACCTTCAGCCAGGTCTCCCCCAGGGCCATGGCGGCCGCAATGTCGGTGCTGCCCATGCCGGTAGAAAAGGCGCCCAGGGCGCCGTAGGTGCAGGTATGTGAATCCGCTCCAATCACCAGATCGCCGGGGCCGACCAATCCCTGCTCGGGTAGGAGACAGTGTTCAATACCCATCCTGCCCACGTCAAAATAGTTGACTATCCGGTGTTCCCTGGCAAAATCCCTAATAATTCCGGCCTGCTCGGCCGATTTAATATCTTTGTTTGGCGTGAAGTGATCCGGCACCAGGGCTATGCGCTGCCGGTCAAAAACATCCGCAGCCCCCACTTTGTTAAATTCCTTGATGGCCACCGGCGCGGTAATATCGTTTCCCAGTATCAGGTCGACCCCGGCGTTGATTAATTCACCCGGGACAACCTGGTCCCTGCCGGCATGAGCGGCCAGGATTTTTTCTGTGATTGTCATCGGCATCAGTTTTCCACCTCTTTTTGTTCAACCTGCCTGGCGGCGGCTGTCCTGTCTACATGGATTAATTTGTTCACCGCGTTAACGTAAGCTTTGGCGCTCGCTTCCAGGATATCGGTACTGATACCGCGGCCGAGAAAAACCTTCTCTCCGTCCGTGGTAATCTTCAGGTTAACGTCACCAAGAGCGTCTTTACCCGAGGTAACAGCATTGATCCCCCAGTCAATCATCGTGCAGCTGATCCCGGTAATTTTGTCCACAGCCTTGCAGATGGCGTCCACCGGGCCGTTGCCGCAGGCCGCATCCTCAAATAGCTCCCCGTTCCGTTTTAAACCTACCGTCGCGGTAGGCACAACAGTTGTCCCGCTGGAAATATGCAGGTATGCCAGAGTCAGGGAGTGAGGGAGGGCGCCCATCTGTTCGTCTATGATCGCCTCAATGTCTTCGCCGGTTATATGCGTCTTTTTATCTGAGAGTTTTTTAAAACACACAAAAGCGTTGTCAAGCGACTCCTCGGATAGGAAATACCCCATATCTTCCAGTCGCTGGCGAAAAGCGTGCCGTCCCGAGTGCTTGCCCAGCACCAGGTTGCTCTTGCTGATGCCGATCATCGCCGGGTTCATGATCTCATAGGTAGTGCGTTCTTTAAGCACACCATCCTGATGGATACCGGCCTCATGAGCAAAGGCGTTGTCACCGACCACCGCCTTGTTGGCCTGTACCTTCATACCGGTAAGAGTGCTGACCAGCCTGCTGGTGCGGTAAATTTCCTCTGTACGGGCGCCGGTAAAGAAACCCAGGTTGTCTTTTCGGGTGTGCAGGGCCATAATCACTTCCTCCAGGGCGGCGTTGCCGGCCCGCTCGCCGATACCGTTTATGGCTCCTTCCACCTGCCGGGCGCCGTTTATTATGGCGGTAAGCGAGTTAGCGACCGCCAGACCAAGGTCGTTATGGCAGTGCACGCTGATAACAGCCTTTTCCATCCCCGGGACCCTGTGGCAGATATCGCTGATCAAGGCGCCCCATTCGCCGGGGATAGCGTACCCGACCGTGTCGGGGATGTTGATGGTTGTAGCGCCGGCCTCTACGGCAGCGGCCAGGACCCGGCACAGGTAGTCAAAATCAGTCCGCGAGGCGTCCTCCGCAGAGAATTCAACGTCGCTTGTGTATGATTTCGCTCTTTTAACAGAAGCTACAGCCGCTTCCAGTACCTGCTCCCTGGTCATGCGCAGCTTGTGCCGCAAATGGATGTCCGAGGTGGCAATAAAAGTGTGTATCCGGGCCTGATCGGCATGGCGCACCGCTTCCCAGGCTCTGTCTATATCCCGAAACTCCGCCCGGGCCAGACCCGCGACGGTGATCCCCTTGACCCTGCGTGAGATGGCGCTGACGGATTCAAAATCTCCCGGCGAAGAGATGGGAAAGCCCGCCTCAATGATGTCTACACCCAACCTGGCCAGTTGCCTGGCTATTTGGACCTTCTCGCCTATGGCCAGGCTGACACCGGGTGACTGCTCTCCGTCTCTCAGTGTGGTATCAAAAATATAAATACGCTGGCTCATAATTCCCTCCCTTAAACCTTGTTATCCGATGGCCTGATCTATGTTGGAACCGTCCAGGACCATGGGCAGGACGTCTTCCTCCCGGTCGACAATACAGTTAACTATCACAGGCTCGTCGGAACTCAACACCTGCGGCAGTATTGCCAACAACTGCTCCCGGGTATTTACAGTGTATCCCTGCATCCCGTAAATGCGCGCCAGTTCAGCAAAATCGGGATTAAATTTGAAGTCCACGGCAATATATCTGCTTTCGCAATAGAATTCCTGCAGTTGGCGGACCATGCCTAGACAATTGTTGTTCAATATAAAGATCTTTAATGGCAGTTTCTGCTCCGCGGCTGTGCCCAATTCCTGCATGGTCATCTGGATGCCGCCGTCGCCCACTACCATAATCACTTGCCTGTCCGGCGCTCCCAACTGGGCACCTACTGCGGCAGGCAGGCAAAAGCCCATCGCCCCCAGGCCGCCGGAGGAAACAAAACAACGCGGCTCGTTAAAATGCATGTACTGTGCCGCCCACATCTGGTGCTGCCCCACGTCTGTGACCACGATAGCCCTGTCTTCCTTATATTCGTTGAGCCTTTCTATCACAAATTGCGGTTTTAGTGTGCCGTTCTGTTTATAATGCAGAGGCATTTCCTCTTTTAGCCGGCTGATCCTCTCCATCCAGGCAGTGTTTTCCTTCTTTTTCAAATGGGGTAAAACAGCGGCGAGGACATTTTTCACATCACCGACAATGGGCAGGTGCGTCAGGACGTTTTTGCCGATTTCAGCGGGGTCTATATCAATGTGGATCACTTTGGCGGCAGGAGCAAAGCCGCTGATTTTAGAAACAACCCGATCGTCAAAGCGGGCTCCCACCGCGATTAGACAGTCACACTCAGTAACCGCCTGGTTGGCGTAACGGGTGCCGTGCAACCCCAGCATACCGAGAAAAAGAGGGTGATCCCCAGGGAAACTGCCCAATCCCATCAGGGTATGGGTTACCGGCGCGCAGATGGTTTCCGCCAACCGCAGCAGTTCCGGCGCGGCGTCGGCTATCCGCACGCCTCCCCCGGCATATATCACCGGACGCTGGGATTCTTCCATTACCCTGGCAGCCTGCTGCACCATTGCGGCATGCCCCTTGACAGTCGGTTTGTATCCGGGGAGCGACACTTTTTTGGGATACCTAAAATCTATTTTTGCCAGCGCCACGTCTTTGGGCAGGTCGATCAGCACCGGGCCCGGCCGGCCGGTGGAAGCCAGCAGGAATGCCTTTTTGACAATAGCGGGCAGCTGTGCCGCTTCCTTAACCAGGTAATTATGTTTGGTAATCGGAATTGTGATCCCTGTGATATCCACCTCTTGAAACGCGTCTGTTCCGACCATGCTGGTTGACACCTGGCCGGTAATGACCACCATCGGCACCGAGTCCATATAGGCGTTGGCGATGCCGGTAACCAGGTTGGTTGCGCCGGGGCCGGAGGTGGCCAGGCATACGCCGACCTTGCCGGTAACACGGGCGTAACCGTCCGCCATATGAGCGGCGCCCTGTTCATGACGGACAAGGACGTGCCTGATCTCTGTCTTATTCAAGGCGTCATATACGGGAAGTATCGCCCCGCCCGGGCAGCCAAATATAATTTCCACGTTTTCCTGCTCCAGACACCGGACAAGAGCCTCCGCAACAGTGATTTCCAAAACAACCCCCCCCGTTCAGATCGGGGACAGACCTCGATCCCAAAGGATTGCCCAAAAGAGAGGTGTGTCCCCATTCCTCCGTCTTGCATCATGAAAGGATAAAAGCCGCTGAAGATATGCGGCTGAAGCCGCGCCTGCAACAGCCAATCATCCACGTTTCGCTTTAGGGCGGGTCTTAGACCGCAAGGGTTGTGCGTCTGAAACCGCGCCTGCGCCAGCAAACCGTCTCTGTTCCGCTGATTTCTATTTCTTGAGCCAGGGCATCATTTTACGCAGATCCGCGCCCACTTTCTCCACCTGGTGTTCGCTTTCTCTCCTTCTCATGGCGTTGAACGCCGGGCGCCCTGCTTTGTTTTCCAGGATCCACCGCTTGGCAAACTCACCGTTTTGCACCTCGGCCAGGATTCTTTTCATTTCTTTGCGGGTTTCCTCAGTGATAATGCGCGGGCCGGCTACGTAATCGCCGTATTCAGCCGTGTTGCTGACGGAATAGCGCATCAGGTTAAAGCCGCCCTCGTTGATCAGGTCAACAATCAGCTTCATTTCATGCAGGCATTCAAAATAAGCTATTTCAGGAGCATAACCGGCTTCAACCAGGGTATCAAAACCGGCTTTCATCAGCGCGGTGACTCCCCCGCAGAGCACTGCCTGCTCGCCGAAGAGGTCGGTCTCCGTCTCCTCTTTGAAGGTAGTCTCAAAAACACCGGCCCTGGTACCGCCGATACCTTTGGCATAGGCCAGCGCGGTCTCTTTAGTTTTGCCGGAATAATCCTGGTAAACAGCCACCAGGCAGGGCACGCCCTTGCCTTCCTGGTACATCCTGCGCACAATATGGCCGGGTCCCTTGGGCGCGACCATGAAAACGTCGATCTCCCGCGGGGGTACAATCTGGCCGAAGTGGATGCTGAATCCGTGGGAAAACATCAGGGCGTTGCCCGGCGCCAGGTGGGGTTCAATCTGTTCTTTGTAAACCCCTGCCTGAAGTTCGTCCGGCAGCAGGATCTGAATAACGTCTCCCGCCTTTGCCGCCTCGGGCACAGTCATCACCTTGAGGCCGTCCGCCTCGGCCTTTTGCCAGCTGGGGCTGCTCCTGCGCAGTCCGACGACGACATTAAGACCGCTGTCCTTGAGATTTTGCGCCTGGGCATGGCCCTGGCTGCCGTACCCAAGCACCGCGACAGTTTTACCTTTAAGTAAATTAAGATCCGCATCTTGATCATAGTAGATTTTTGGCATTAGTTTTCATCCTCCTCTTTATTTGCATGGTTTTTAGAACTGGCTTTAAAGCCGCGCAACATGGCAATTTTCCCTGTGCGGACCAGTTCTTTGATCCCAAAGGGACGTAGGGAATCTTCAAAAGCGGTAATTTTACCGTCGTTGCCGGTTACCTCAATCGTCAGGGTCTTCGGCCCCACATCCACAATGCGGGCGCGGAATATATCCACCAGCTGCATTATCTCGGCCCTCTTGGCGGCGTCGGCGCTGACCTTGATCAGGACCAGTTCCCGGTCGACATAGGCGTCTCTGGTAATGTCGCTGATTTTAATGACATCAACCAATTTGTGCAGTTGCTTGTTCAGCTGTTCTAAATACCTGTCGTCTCCCCCGGCTACAATGGTCATCCTTGAGACTGCCGGATTATCCGTCCTGCCCACGGCCAGGCTGTCGATGTTGAAACCACGCCTGCTGAACAGACCCGCTACCCGGGCCAGCACCCCGGGATTATTTTCTACCAATACAGCCAGAATATGCTTCATTTTCGGAACCCCCTATCAGCCCAACATTTTATCCAGCGACTCACCAGGCGGAACAATGGGCAGGACGTTATCTTCCCTGTCTACAATAATATCAATCATGACCGGTTTTTTCAGCTGGATCGCCCGTTCAAGCGCCGGCGCCACCTCCTCTTTCCTGGTTACCCTGATTCCCACGGCCCCGTAAGCTTCTGCCAGCTTGACAAAATCAGGATTAAGGAGTTCACTCTGGGAGTACCTGCGGTTGTAAAACATCTCCTGCCATTGTCTGACCAAGCCCAGATAACCGTTATTCAATATGGCCACATTGACGGGCAGGTTATAGTTGACCGCCGTGCAAAGTTCCTGTATATTCATTTGAATGCTTCCGTCGCCGGCAATGTCAAACACCACTTCGTCAGGGCAGCCCACCTGGACGCCGATGGCGGCCGGCAGACCGAACCCCATTGTGCCCAGACCGCCGGAGGTGATAAAGGACCGTGGTTTGGTGAAGGTATAATAATGAGCCGTCCACATCTGGTGCTGGCCCACCTCGGTGGTAATTCTGGCGTTGCCTTCCGTTAGGTTGTATATTTCCTGGATAACATACTGCGGTTTGATATTGCCGCTATCACAGTATTTCAAGGGGTATTCTTTTTTCCAGGCCTTGATTTTTTCCCGCCAGGCGTCTTCAATGTTAGGACGAAGGACCTCCAGCAGCTGCCTGAGTACCGCCTTAACATCGCCTTCTATAGGAATGTCGGCCTGCACATTTTTGCCGATTTCAGCCGGGTCAATATCAATATGAATTTTTTTCGCCTTCGGCGCAAAGGTCTCCAGTTTGCCGGTCACCCGGTTGTCAAAACGCGCCCCGATGGCAATAAGCAGGTCGCATTCCGTAACGGCGAAGTTGGCGTATTTGGTGCCGTGCATACCCAGCATACCGAGAGACAGCGGGTGGTTGCCGGGGAATCCCCCCAGCCCCATCAAGGTGCAGGTGACAGGCGCGGCCAGCATCTCGGCCAGCTGCAGCAGTTCGTTGTGAGCGCCGGAAATAACCACACCGCCACCGGCATAGATCAGGGGCCGCCTGGAGCAGGCTATCGCCTCAACGGCTTCCATGATTTGCCCCGGCCCGGCGCCCGGCACCGGTTTGTAGCCGGGCAGGTTAATCTCGTAAGGGGGTTGGTAATCAATCCGCGACAGGGAAATATCACTGGGCACATCGATCAACACCGGACCGGGCCTGCCGGTCGTGGCGATATAAAATGCCTCTTTTACCGTTCTTGCCAGTTCAGCAGGATCCTTAACTAAAAAATTATGTTTTGTGATCGGCATGGTAATGCCGGTAATATCCGCTTCCTGAAATGAATCCCGGCCCAATGACAACCGCGTGACCTGGCCGGTAATGGCCACCATCGGCACAGAATCCATGTAGGCGTTGGCCAGACCGGTAACCAGGTTGGTGGCGCCGGGGCCTGAGGTAGCCAGGCAGACACCCGGCCTGCCGGTTGCCCGGGCGTAACCGTCGGCGGCGTGGGCTACACCCTGTTCATGACGGGCCAGGATATGCCTGATGCCGGAATCGTACAGGGCGTCATAAATAGGCAAGGCCATGCCTCCAGGATAGCCGAAAATGGTGTCCACGCCTTCAGCCTCAATACTCTTCAGCAAGATCTCCGCCCCGGATAATTTTACTGCATTCATGCCGGTCATTCCTTCCTGCAGGGCTCTCCCCGCAGGCAGGGAGATCCCGTTAATACTAAATATTTTGAGCGTTTTGCGCTGCTAATAAAAAATGGCCGGTGCACGGCCGGCCATTCGCCCGTTTTAAATTTTCATAATAACTATTAATCTTTCGCAGCCCCCGCGGCGGGGTTAATCAGGGGGCCATTTACTTTGGTAAGCTCGTGGAAAGCGGCAATCAGTCCCCGGGTCAGATCCCCGGGCTTGCCGTCACCGATAATTCGCCCGTCTACGTTAATGCAGGGTATGACCTCCGCGGCGGTGCCGGTAAGAAATACCTCGTCGGCGGTATAAACATCAAACATGGTAAACAATTTCTCCTCAACGGGGATACCCTTTTCACAGGCCAGATCCATCACCGAGTTGCGGGTAATCCCCTCAAGAATGCCGGCGTAGGCAGGCGGTGTGATTAAAACGCCGTTTTTCACGATAAAAATATTATCACCGGTGGCCTCGGCCACGTAACCCTCATTATTGAGCATGATTGCCTCGGGCATACCAGCCAGGTTGGATTCCATTTTGGCGTAAATGTTGTTCATGTAGTTCAGCGACTTCACCCGCGGGATGCAAGCCGTGGGAATGTTCCGGCGCGTTGATACGGATATAACCGACATACCCTTTTCGTACAATTCGTCCGGGTAAAGGACGATAGAAGCGGTAATGCAGAAGATAAAGGGTTTCGGACACTTGCGCGGATCCAGTCCCAGGTCCCCCGGCCCCCTGGTCACTACCAGCCTGATATAGGCGTCGCTTAAATTATTGCGCCGAAGAGTTTCCAGCACAATTTCCTGCATCTCGTCCTTGTTTACAGGCATTTCCAGACAGAGGGCGCGGGCGCCTTCATAAAGGCGGTCCAGGTGCTCGCCAAGCTTGAAGACCCTGCCGTGATAAGCCCTGATTCCTTCAAAGACCCCGTCGCCATACAACAGCCCGTGATCAAAAACGGACACAACCGCCCTTTCTTTTGGCACAAACTCACCGTTTAAATAAATAATCATTAGGACAATTCTCCCCTCAAATATATAATACCTAAAGTAAATACCTGTAAAGGAATCTTATTTAATGCGCCCGCAGACCGGTTACCCGCAAAGTACACTTCCCCATGCAATAAAAAACCCCTCGTCCCTGACAGCTCTTTAAACTGTCAGGGACGAGAGGTTGTAACCTTGCGCGGTACCACCCTGCTTGCTTCCCAAACGGAAGCCTCTTGTGTTGCTTTAAAAAGCAGGGCAATATAACGGTTGCCTTAAACCGGCCCGGCCTACTGCGTTTTTCAGCCTGCAACTCCGGGGTGATATCGGAACCCGCCTAAAAGCACCGGTTTTCAGCCAACCCGGCTCTCTGCAGCCTTGCCGGCGGTCCTGGTCCCCTTCACAGTTTTTTTGCCAATATAGCTGTTTTTCAGTATATAAAAAACCCTTAAGGGTGTCAAGTTATAATTTGCCCCTTGCAGGTTAAATTCTGATAAATGTTGAACATTAAATAGAGGATCGGGCTGTTTTTTTGGGGGTGTTCAAGTGTCTTTTTTAAATGATTTAGTAGGGGACGGTGAAATACCTGAGGAAACAAAGGAACTTTACCGGACTATTTTCGATGTAACAGGGGTAGTAACATTAATTGTCGAAGAAGACAAAACCATTTTACTGGTCAATGCAGAATATGAAAAAGTTTCGGGATACACCAGGCATGAAACCGAGGGAAAGAAAAAGTGGACTGAGCTAATCCCCGCCGGTTACCTGAAGACACCAACGGAATACCACCGCCTGCGCCGGCTTGACCCCGGTTCCGCCCCTGGAAAATATGAGTCGAAGTTTATTGACAGTCGGGGCCAAACAAGGGATATATTGCTGACCGTGAACATGATTCCCGGAAGCAAAAGAAGCATAGTATCCCTTTTAGATATAACAAAGCAAAAACAGGCGGAAAGGACGCTGCTGGACCAGTCGCTATTCCTGCAGCGTTTGATAGACAATATTCCCAACCCTGTTTTTTACAAAAACTCAAACGGTATCTATCTGGGCTGCAACAGGGCTTTTGAAATATTTTTAGGCAAAACCAGCGATGAAATAGTCGGCAGGTCGGTCTACGATATCTACCCAAAGGACCTGGCTGACAAATACCATGAGATGGATTCGGCTTTGTTCCGCAACCCGGGTATCCAGACTTATGAACACACCCTTTTAAACGCTGATGGGATAAAGCGCAACGTTATCTTCAACAAAGCCACATATTTCAATAGGGACGGCACATTAGCCGGTATCGTGGCCGCGCTGGTAGACATCACTGAACTCAAAAAGACTGAGGAGCAGCTGCTCTGTGTAAACAGGCAACTGGAGGACATTATAGACTTCCTGCCTGACGCCACATTTGTAGTAAATAAAAAAGGGATAGTAATAGCCTGGAACAAGGCCATCGAGAAAATGACCGGGGTAAAAAAAGAGAAAATACTCGGGCGGGGTAATTACTCTTACGCCGTGCCCTTTTACGGGGAACCCAGGCCGATTTTGATTGACCTTGTGCTCAGACCACATAAAGAAATTGAGGGGAAATATGATTGTGTTGCAAAAAGCGGCGGCACATGCATCGCCGAAACAGAGGTACCCTGCACCTATCAGGGCCGGGGCGCAATCCTCTGGGGTATCGCCACCTTGCTGCTCGACAGCAACGGAAACATAACTGGTGCGATTGAATCAATCCGTGATGTCACCGATCAAAAAAACACCTTAAAAGCACTCAGTTTATCAGAAAAACGTTTTTCCAAAATATTTAATTACAACCCCAGTATGATGTTTATTTGTACAGTTGGGGAGTGCCGCTTTGCCATGGTTAACAACCGTTTTTTACAGGTAACAGGTTACACCCGGGAAGAAGTAATCGGCCGTACCGTTGCTGATATCAATTTTTGGGCCAGGCTGGATCTGGTTGAATTAACCAGATCGCTAAATGAAAACGGGATGGTAAACAACCTGGAGTGCATTTTCCGTGAAAAATCCGGAGAAACCAACATAGGGCTGTTTTCAGCGCAAATTATGCCTTCCGGCGATGAGGGGCTGATCCTGGGCGTGGTAAATGACATCTCCGAGCGCAAGCGTTTGGAAGAGGAAATGTTCCGGCTGGAAAGGATGAACCTGATTGGCGAAATGGCTGCCGGCATCGGCCACGAAATCAGAAACCCCATGACTACTATTCGGGGGTTTTTACAGATACTCATGGAAAAACAAGAATGCGGCAATTTCAGGGAATATTTTAACCTGATGATTGAAGAGCTGGATCGGGCCAACTCCATTATTACGGAGTACCTTTCACTGGCCAGAAACAAAGCTGTCAGCAAAAAATGCTTCAACCTCAACAACATATTGAAAGCGCTATACCCCCTGATTCAAGCAGACGCCATACGCATAGACATGTATGTGCATATGGCTCTGGGAGATATTCCGGACCTGCTGTTGGACGAAAAAGAGGTCCGCCAGCTGATCCTCAACATGGTCCGCAATGGCCTGGAAGCAATGGCCCCGGGAGGAAAAATTACCATTAAAACATTTATGGACAGAAACAATGTGGTTTTGGCCATACAGGATCAGGGAGCAGGGATTGGGCAAGAAGCGCTTAAAAAAATGGGTACGCCTTTTTTTACCACTAAGGACAGCGGCACCGGTCTCGGACTGGCTGTCTGCAACAGCATTGCCTTAAGGCAAAACGCCTCCATCCGGGTGGAAACAGGCCCCGGTGGGACCACTTTCTTTGTTGACTTTCCCGTCGGCTAACCCTGGCGCCATATTGCTCTTCAGATGGGGCGCCTGAACACCCCGATTGGGTTATATCCGTGGGTGCGGCTTTAGCCGCACATCTTTGGCGGGCTGAAGCCGGCCCTACGGGTTTTTTTCCGCAAACCAGTTGACCAGCCTGCAGGCAATACTAAGAGGATGGGGCAGGGGTGGCAGGTTTTTTGCCGTAAACCAACCCGCCTCCTCAATTTCCCGCCCATCCGCAACTATTTTCCCACCGGCATATTCGGCGCTAAAAGCCACCATCAGGGAATGAGGAAAAGGCCAGATATATTTTACGGACAGTGGATGATTCGGGAAGCGGCCCCCCAGCCGAGGTGGGCGCCACAGCCCTGCCCCCGCCCAGGTTAACCAGCATGGCATCCCGGTGAAAAACGAACCAGTATGCCAAACAACCTGTCTCAGTCTTTGGAAACATTTCCGGTGTGAAAACCATTTAATGATTCACCCTTTCGCACAGGCTTTTCACCCACATCCCTGTGCCGGCCACACAAGAACGGTCCCTTTACGCCTCACTCCAGCCACTCGAAGTACGGCCGGTCAAACATAGACATAGCATTCACCATCAGTTCCGCGATGCCGCCGTAGCGCACATTAAATCTGGTTGTAGCCTGGTAATAAGCCAGCATATCACGGAAGGCGCCCTTGCAATTGGAGCATGGAGCGCAGATATATTTCGGTACTGCAGGGTCCTCTATCTTGTCCTGGAAAGCCTCCAGGATTTGCTTGAATTTCATGCGAACGGCAACTTTCATTTCCCACTCCGGAAAATTCATGCTTTTCATCACTGCAAAGCCGCCGCCCCCGCCGCAACAGTAATTTTTTACCCCATGAGGCGTCATCTCCCTGAACTGTGGACACAACCCCCTGAGAACCTCGCGCTGGGGCATTACCACGCCCATGGAGCGCACAATATTGCAGGGATCGTGCAGGGTAACCGGAAAATTGTTGCGCAACGGGTCGAATTTAATCGAGTTGCTGCCGACGATATCCCGCAGGATGGGAAAGCTGCTCTCACGGGGTATATTGTCTTCGCCCACAACCAGGCGGTCGGAAGAAACGGCTGCGGCCCGGTGGGCATGGCCGCATTCCCCAATTACTATCCTCCTTACCCCAAGCTCGCGGGCAGCCCTGCGCTGGGCCAGGGCTATTTTTTTCGCCTGGGCGTCGTCGTACCAGATACCATAATTCACTGCGTCGTAACCGGCCAGTTCGCTGCTCAAGGTCCAATTCAGGCCGGCTTCCTCAAAGAGTATGGCAAAGGCGGCCGGGTTGTCCGGCCAGGATAAAAATTCGCCGGCATTGTGAATTAATAGAATATCGGCGCCTTTTTTATTGATCGGGAATTTATATCTTTTACCAAGCCGTTCATAAATATCTTCTTCAATGAATTCTATGTTGTCTATTAAGGCGTCCTTATTCATACCGGTGCTTGAACCGGTTTTCAACTGCAGCACTGTGCCCCTTTCATGCAGCAGGGTAGGGGCTATGCCCATCTCCATGCTGAACAGGGCGCGGATTTCCCTGGCGATTACGCTGTTGTCCAGACCCAGCGGGCAGACCTGGGCGCAGCGGCGGCAGAGGTTACAGCGGTAGGCCAACTCACCCAGCCGCATGATCGCTTCCACATTAATATCCACATCTCCGCCGGTGAACCTGGCAGCCAGGCTGCCTTTTGTTTTGTAACCCTTGTAAAGCCGGCGCAACGTGTCGGAACGAAAAAGAGGCCTGTACACCTCTTTCTCACCACTGGACTTGAAGATGTGGCAGGCATCCGAACATACGCCGCATCTGGCGCAATACTCAAAAGCAAGCAGGAAGGGGGTTAAAAAACCGCTGTTTGTTTCTCTGGCAAAAAGCTTATCCAACCCGCTCAGAAATTTTTTAATGAATTCTTCCTCTTCTTCCTTCGTTCCCGGGCGTTTTAACCTGTCATTGCCTATAACCCCATCAAGGCCGGCACAGTAGGTCTCCCGCCAGGCATCCTTTAGCGGCTTTAAATCGGGCTCCATGCCCGGTCTGTCATAAGGCGGCGGCAAAGGCATTAATTGATCAAGACCGGACAGTTGCTGAGAAGACGGTTTTGATATGTCCCGCAGTTTTACTCCGGCGCTGCGGCTGCCCCATAATTTGGCCATGTCCACTCCTCACCCCAGATAATATAAGCTATTGCGTGATTTTACTGTAATTCTAGCACGTCCATTTTATATTGCAAATAACAATAGGGGGTTTACGGCTCTCCAGCCCCATTAGATTTGGTGTGCGGGGAGGACCAGCCGTCCCATGGCCTATTTGCCAGGTTTTTTTCGATTTTCTTTTCCAGCGCCGATCCTTTCAGGTTGGGCTCATTATCCCAGAGTACCTTGTGGAAAGCAAAATACTTGCCTATGTAATGGCTCATTTTAGTCATGGGGATGTAAATCAGCAATGCCCCAAAAAGCAATAAATGGACTGTAAAAGCTACTCCCGCCTTTATGGGTGTAAAAGTAATCATGGCTAACACGACCCCCCGGGTGAAATGGAACCCCGGGTCCGCGCTCCAGGCTGCCAGCGCCGAGGCTGCCGCCGCCAGGATAAATAATAGATTGAAATACTCATCGCCGGTCGTGTATTTTCTTAGCGTCCTGTCCGCTGACCTGTAGATCAACAAAGAAAGGCTGCCCCAGGCGGTCAGGAAAGCACCTGCAAAGCCTGTCACAACTGTGGCAAAATAGACAAGCGCTGACCACGGGCGGCTGCCGGCGCCTCCTGAAACATCCGGTGGCGCGCCGGCAATTTCCATAACCGCCCCGGCAAATAAAAACAATGTAAACAAACCAAGCATATAAATACCCAGGTGCATGGCATAGCTGGGGATCCAGAATTTCCTGCGGCCGGCAAAAAGGCTTTTCATGAACAGCATTTCTTTCAGCATTTCACCATATTGCCCGTCACGGGATATTTGCCTGGGACGGGTCCACCACTCTGCTTCCTCGTAATAGGAACCCCCATAACGCCTTCTGACGCCAGGTTCTCCGGGGACGGGGTACAACTCCCAGCGGTTGGCCAGCGGGTGGCCGGAATACTGCCGGGCCTTGCGCAGAGAAAAACCAACAAAAGCCGTTAAGGCTAGATACATAAAAACTGTTAGCGGCAACAGGCTGACCCCCCAACCAATTTTTTCAAAACCATCGTTAATAATCAGAATGCGACAGGGAAGAATCCTCTCCTGTCGCAAAAACCGGGGCGCATCCCTGTTATCCCGATAAGCAAGTGGACACACCAATATTTAAATTATTTATTAAAAACCCTTTACTTCAAACGCCGCCTGGCCCTGGCTATGGCACACACCACTGCCTCCGGCGCCGGGCCCCCCGGCACCTTCCTGGCCCTTACACAGTTCTTGATGTCGATTGCCTGATAGACATCCTCCTCCACCAGGGAGCTGAACTCCTTGTATTCCTCAAGGCTCATCCGGTCCAGCGTCAGTCCCTTTTTCAGACAGTACAGCACAGCCTTCCCCGCCGCCCCGTGGGCTTCACGAAAAGACATGCCCTTGCGCGCCAGATAGTCGGCCAGGTCAGTGGCATTGATAAAACCGCCCCGCGCCGCCTCCGCCATCACTCCTTTATTGATTTTGACGGTTTCCAGCATGGGCCGGAAAACTACCAGGCATTTTTTCACGGTGTCCACAGCGTCAAAAAGCGCTTCCTTGTCCTCCTGCATATCCTTGTTGTAGGCCAGGGGCAGCCCCTTTAGCATAGTCAGCAGTGCCTGCAGATGACCGAAGACCCGGCCCGATTTGCCCCGGATTAGTTCCGCCACATCCGGGTTCTTTTTTTGCGGCATCATGCTGCTGCCGGTACTGTAGGCGTCGTCCAGCTCGATGAAGGAAAACTCCGCAGAAGACCAGAGGATAATTTCCTCGCACAGGCGGCTCATATGGACCATGATCAAGGAAGCTGAAGAAGTGAATTCAACTGCGAAATCCCGATCGCTTACGGAGTCAAGGCTGTTTTCAGTTATTGCGGCAAAGCCAAGTTGCCCGGCCACATAGTCCCGATCCAGGGGAAATGTGGTCCCGGCCAGGGCGCCGGCCCCCAGCGGCATCACATCCGCGCGCCTGCGGCAATCCGCCAGCCGCTCCCCGTCGCGGCGGAACATCTCGCAGTAAGCCATCAGGTGGTGGGCGTAGGTAACCGGTTGAGCCCGTTGCAGGTGGGTATAACCCGGCATAATCGTATCCAGATGTTTTTCCGCCAGGTCCAGCAGAGTCAGCTGCAGCCCGCGCAACAGGGCGCTAATATTGTCAATCTCATCCTTCAGATACATGCGGATGTCAAGAGCCACCTGATCATTCCTGCTGCGCGCCGTATGCAGCTTTTTTCCCAGTGCGCCAATTTTTTCAGTTAACAGCTGCTCCACGTTCATATGAATATCTTCAGCCTTAACCGAAAACTCTATCTGCCCTTCTTCAATGCCCGCAAGCACCTCTTCCAGCCCGCGGATAATGGCGCCGGCCTCGTCGGGCTCGATTATGCCCGCCCTGCCAAGCATCATGGCATGGGCAATGCTGCCTTTTATATCGTATTTGTACAACCTCTGATCAAAAGAAATGGAAGAATGAAAATCTTCCACTAAACGGTCAGTTTCCTTTTGGAAACGGCCGCCCCATAATTTAGCCATGTTTTGTCCGCACCCCTTTTAAAAAAAGAAAAACGCCGGTTTACCCAAAAGGGTATTAATAATCATAATTACGGGAATCACAAAAACTACTATCGTAAGTATTAAAATAAACGCCTTCAAGGGCCTATTTCTATAAAAAGGGTGTTCCCCCATCGGCCCCTGCTCCATGTTGTCCCCGCCCGCCTTTTCCTCCACCATTTTTTAACCCCCATGAATTTTATTTTAATTCTAACATGTCCATTTTATAATGCAAATAAAAAGAAGAAGAAGCAGGCAATTTTGTCCGCCTGCTCCCTTTCAACATTTCACAATTTTAGGATTCAAAACAAATTAAGGCCTCCTTGTTTGAATCTTCATCAGCTATTGACTCCAAGCCGATATCATCCAGGATTTCGTTTATGAGTTCCTTTGTCAGCATTAAATACCCCCCATACAAAATCGTCTAATTTTATTAAATGGTAATTTTAATCATAACATACTAACATGTGGCAGGTCAACTATTTAATTGCTGTCAATATTTGCATCTTAGTGGAACGCAATTGGCCGCATTGTATAAAATATTTTTACCCGGCGTTTGCCCCCTCTTTATTGTACCTATCCACGATCTCCGGAATAATACCAGCCAGTTTCAAAAACATAATAAAAGTTTAGCAATATTTTGTTTCGTTATTTGGCCATCGCTTCTTTTTTCAGTTCCGCCGGCATTTTCTCAATGGCATATCTAAGGGCCGTCCGGGGCATTGTTTTTTTGTTCTTCATCATATAGTCAAACACTTCTTTTTGATTTTTGCGGCTGGCTTCCTTCAGCATCCAGCCGTAGCCTTTGCGCACCAGGTCATCCTGATCTAAAAGCAGGATGCCGGCAATTTCAAAAACCTCTTTCAAAAATTTCCCCTGCCGGGCAGGGAGGACCAGGGTCACGGCAGAAGCGCGGCGCACCCAGCGGTTTGGTGATTTGGCCCATGTTTTGAGGCTTGACAAATATTCCGGATACATTTCAATAAAGGCGCCGACGCTGTGGTTGCAGAGCGTGTCGCAGGACGCCCAGTTGCTGACATAGGTGTTAACCCACTTTTCAAACACAGCGAAATCCGCCGTCTCATATTGTTTACCGATAGAATACGCCCAGTCGCAGGCGATAAAAGATTCTTCCATATACCCCGACTGC
This sequence comes from uncultured Eubacteriales bacterium, assembly GCA_964390855.1. GTDB lineage: Bacteria > Bacillota > Desulfotomaculia > Desulfotomaculales > Pelotomaculaceae > Syntrophopropionicum. The sequence continues at coordinate 30,761 of CAYMJG010000007.1, forward strand.
CATAACTGCTCGCACAGAGCAAAAATCTCCGCTTTGGGCCTGTCCTTAATGCTTTTAAAATATTTCCTGCCAATCCTGCCCACCACAGCTGTTCTAACACCGTAGACATTGATGTCTTCCTTGAAAAACCTGTGAGCCGACTGTCTGGTGTGTTCATCGCTGTTCTCTTTCAGTTCCCGGCGTACCTCTATAGCAATATTGCCCACCTGTAAACTCACCCCCCTGTAATCATACCGTGTAAACCATATTTTATATGCAACCGGACACCACCAGCCCGCGCTTTGTAAAATTAAAATATGCCCGATCTATACATTTAGAGGAAAAATATTTTGGTTGAAGAATAATTGCATAACGGTGCATACTGATATTAATTATTGTGAAAGGACGACTGACATGAATGAAACATTGAAGGTTATTAAAAACAGGCGGGCTATTAGAAAATACAAAACCAATCAAATAACAGACGCCGAATTGCAGGAGATACTGGATTGCGCTATTCACGCGCCGAATGCCGTGAACCAGCAAAAATGGCATTTTACCGCCATACAGAACAGGGACCTGATTGACGGGATGGTAAACATCATCAAGGAAAACATTGAAAATTCCAAGAACGATTTTTTAAAACAGAGGGCGAGCGCCCCGGATTACCATACCTTCTATAAGGCCCCCACAGTAATTATGATTTCCGCAGACGAATCAGCGCCCTGGGTCCACGTCGACTGCGGCCTGGCGGCTGAAAATATCACATTGGCGGCCCAGGCGCAAGGCATTGGTTCATGCGTTATCGCTTCCTCCGGCCTTCTATTTAGATCTGAAAAAGGCAACAGTCTAAGAAAGGAACTAGGCTTTCCCAACGGGTACAACCATGTTTGCTCCGTCGCACTCGGGTATAGGGATGAAAATCCTGTGACGCCGCCAAGGGACAAAAGCGTGATCAGTTACGTAAAATAACAGCAAATTATTTATGCTGCACTGCCTTTGCGCTGCTTTGCACGTCCCCGGTAATTATTGCCGGCTATTTTCATTTCCATACCTATCATATTTAATTCATTTGCAATATCTGTGAAGAGGCATTTTATGGTTCTGCGATTGCTGGAAACCCTTTTAGTTTCCCTGGCGGGCGGCCTGCTCTTCAGCCTGTCTCATCTGCCCCTGCCCTGGCTGCTGGGGTCAATGACCGCTGTCATGATCTGGAGCCTGGCTGTAAAAAGAAATACGTTTTGGCCGGTAGAAATCCGCAACTGCGGACTGATCATCCTCGGCTACATGCTGGGCATCTCCTTTACCAGCGAGACACTGGGGCAAATTGCCAGGCAGCTGCCGGCTATGGCCTTTGCCACTTTATCGACTATCTTATTTAGCCTGGCAGTCGGGCACGTCATCCGTCGCCGCACGGGGATCAGCCTGGCCACCGGCATTATCGGCAGCGTCCCCGGCGGGCTGACGCAGATGGTTGTCTTAAGTGAAGAGATTGCTGACACGGACCTGTCTGTTGTCACCTTTATGCAGACTATCCGGCTGCTGGCGACAGTTTTTATTGTCCCCTTCATTGTGATCCACGGGCTGGCCGGGGACAGCCCCCAGGCAGCTGCCGCGGCCTGTGCGGGTATAAGCCGGAGTGTGATAAACACAACCTGGAACGCGCCCATATACGCCGCGGGTGTGCTGGTTGCCGCGTGGGCTGCTGTCAAGGCCGGCCTGCCCACTCCTTTTTTACTGGGGCCGCTGATCGGCGCTGCCGCCCTTGCTCTGGCGGGTTTTCCGGCGCCGGGCACACCTTCCGCCCTGGTTGTGGTCTCGCAGCTGTGCATCGGCGCCTACCTGGGCTTAAGCATCAAACCCGCCAGCCTGGATAACTGGAAAAAGCTGCTCCCGTTTACCCTGGCGGGTAGTGTCATGGTAGTCCTATTTACCCTGGGGATAGGTTTCCTGCTTACGCGGATACACCCTTTTGACCTGACCAGCGCTTTTTTAGGGACGTCCCCCGGCGGTATGGGGGAAATGGGGCTGACTGCTGTGCTGGTCGGCGCCAATGTATCACTGGTCGCCGCTTACCAGATGTTCCGGCTTTTATTTATTCTTTTTGTCATGCCGCTGGTTTTGAAACGGGTTTTTGGCGGCGCCGTAAAAATGCCCTAAATCTTTCGTTGATTAGTGCGGGGCGGGCTTCAGCCCGCCAAATCCTTCGTTAATTATGTAGGGCGGGCTTCAGCCCGCCAATGTGTGCGGCTAAAGCCGCGCCTACAGCCGAATATGCGGCTGAAGCCGCTCTTACAGCTGGGGTCAAGCCCCGCTGGGGTTATTTTAAGCCCGAGTTTTTTTCCATCAGGGCGCGTACCTTTAGCGGCAGGCCGAAAAGGTTGATAAAACCCTCGGCGTCGCTCTGGTTGTATATTTCGTCCCGGCTGAAGGTGGAAAGCTCCTGGTTGTAAAGCGAATAGGGGGATTTTGTGCCGGCCGGGGTGCAGTTCCCCTTGTAGAGCTTCATCCGCACGGTACCGGTAACGGTCTTCTGCGTGCTGTCAACAAAGGCGTCCAGCGCTTCCCGCAGCGGGGAGAACCAGACCCCGTCGTAAACCAGTTCCGCGTAGCGGGCGGCGATGATCTCCTTAAAATGCAGGGTGACGCGGTCCAGGGTTAAAAACTCCATTTCCCGGTGGGCGTTGAACAGCACTGTGCCGGCAGGGGTTTCATAGACGCCCCGGGACTTCATCCCCACTAGCCTGTTTTCCACCATGTCCACGATGCCCACGCCGTTTTGCCCGGCGATTTCGTTCAGTTTTTCAATCAGGGCCACCGGATCCAGCGCCGCTCCGTCCAGCTTAACCGGGATGCCCTGTTCAAAGCCAATTTCCACGTATGTTGGTTTGTCCGGGGCTTTGGCCGGCGGGGTAATCAGCAGCAGCACGTCGTCGGAAGGCTCGTTCCAGGGATCCTCCAGGTCCGCTCCCTCGTGGCTCAGGTGCCACATGTTGCGATCCAGGCTGTAGGGACGGGACTTGGTGACCGGCACGGGGATGCCCCTGGCGCCGGCGTAATCGATAGCGTCTTCCCGGGAGCGGATGTCCCACTCCCGCCAGGGCGCCACTATTTTCAAATCAGGCGCCAGTGCCTTTACTCCCAGTTCAAAGCGGACCTGGTCGTTTCCCTTGCCGGTGGCGCCGTGAGCGATAGCCTCGGCCCCTTCTTTTCTCGCTGTTTCCACCATCTTTTTGGCGATTAGCGGGCGGGCCATCGACGTCCCCAGCAAGTACTTGCCTTCGTAAACAGCGCCTGCTTTAAGCGTGGGAAATATATATTCTTCCGCAAATTCCCGCCTGGCGTCTTCAATATAAATTTTGACGGCGCCGCTCTTGATTGCTTTTTCATGCAGGGGCTCCAATTCTTCCTTCTGCCCCAGATCGACCGTCAGGGCAATGACCTCATAACCATAGGTCTCCTTCAGCCAGGGAATAATCACCGATGTGTCCAAACCACCCGAATAAGCCAGCACTATCTTCGGCATCTGTATTCTCTCCTTTTAACTGGGTTAAAATTTATTTTGGTTCCTCATAAAAGCATCGCCAGGACAGCCTTCTGGGCATGCAGGCGGTTTTCCGCTTCATCCCAGACCACAGAGTGCGGGCCGTCAATAACCTCATTCACTACCTCCTGGCCCCGGTGCGCCGGCAGGCAGTGCAGGAAAATATAATCGGGCCGGGCGTGGCCGACCAGCGCCGGATTGACCTGGTAGGGCGCAAAAATACGGGCGCGCAAAGCCTGCTCAATTTCCTGTCCCATGCTGGCCCATACGTCGGTGACAACCACATCGGCGCCGCTGACAGCCTCCACCGGGTCTGTGATAATATCAATCCGGGCGCCCGTATCCCTCGCATCCGCCCGGGCCTGGCGCACTACCGCCTGATCCGGTTTGTAACCGTCCGGCGACGCCACCGCGATGTCCATGCCCACCTTGGCGCTGCCAATCAGCAAAGAGTGGCAGACGTTGTTGCCGTCACCGACATAAGCCATTTTCAGGCCCTTCAGCCGTCCTTTTCTTTCCAAAATGGTCTGCAGGTCGGCCAGGATCTGGCAGGGGTGCTGCAAATCAGTAAGGCCGTTGATCACCGGGATATCGGCATATGCCGCTAGTTCCTCAACTTCTGCATGCTCGTAGGTACGGATCATGATCCCACTCAAATAACGGGATAATACCCTGGCGGTATCCTGCACCGTTTCACCCCGTCCCAACTGGAGGTCGTTGGAATCTAGAAACAGTGAATAACCTCCCAGTTGGCTCATACCCACCTCAAAGGAAACACGGGTACGGGTGGAAGACTTGTAGAAAATCATGCCCAAGGTCTTTCCCTGCAGACAGGCATGGGGAATGTTTTTCTTTTGCTTCTCTTTTAAATCCCCGGCCAACTCCAGTATGGCCGCTATCTCCTGCGGCGTAAAGTCATGCAGGCAGATTAGATCGCGCCCTTTTAAATCAATTTTACCAGGCTCCAAAACTACCCCCTCATTTCCAAGCATCGCCCAAAGGCTTAAATTATAGACGGGCGTTTACCTCAGCCATTACTCCATCCAGGATGCCTACCGCCTGCCTTACTTCTGTGGAACTGACAACCAGGGGGGGAATAAAACGGAGCACATAACCGCCCACGCAGTTGATTAAAAGCCCTTTTTCCTGACACGCGTCCACTATTTTTTTTCCTTCTATTGAAAGCTCCATACCGACTAGAAGGCCCTTGCCCCTGATATCCTTGACATATTTGTACTTTTCACGCAGTTTTTCCAGTTCCTTGAGCAGGATCTCCCCAACAGCATTAGTATACTCCACAACCTCGCCCTCAATGATTTCCTCCAGGGTGGCCAGGGCTGCCGCACAGGCCAGCGGGTTGCCGCCGAAGGTGGAGGCGTGATCGCCGGGTTGGAAAACCTTTGCCGCTTCGCCCCTGGCCAGCATGGCGCCAATGGGGAAACCGCCGCCCAGCGCTTTGGCCAGCGTGATTATGTCGGGCTTGGCATCGTAATGCTCGTAGGCAAACAGGCGCCCCGTCCGGCCGATACCGGTCTGCACCTCGTCAAAAATCAACAGCGCCCCGTGTTTTATGCAAAGGTCCCTTGCTCCCTCGATGTATTCTTTTCCGGCCACGTTCACCCCGCCCTCGCCCTGGATGGTTTCCAGCATAATAGCGCAGGTTTCGGGACCCGCAGCCTCAGCCAGGGCCGGCAGGTCGTTAAAGGGCACATATTTGAAGCCTGCGGGCAGCGGTTCAAAACCTTTTTGGTACTTGGGCTGCCCGGTAGCTGTAATCGTCGCCAGCGTCCGGCCGTGAAAAGAATTTTGAGCGGTAATAATTTCCACCTTGTCCGGGCCGTATTTGCCCTTGGCATATTTGCGGGCCAGTTTGATCGCCGCCTCGTTGGCCTCGGCGCCGCTGTTGCAGAAAAAGGCCTTGTCCATGACGCTGTTCTTGACCAGCATTTCAGCCAGGAGGACCTGGGGTTCGATATAGTATAAATTGGAGCAGTGAATAAGCTTTTTGGCCTGTTGGCAGATTGCCTCCACAACCGCTAGGTTACAGTGCCCCAGGGCATTTACGGCAATACCGCTGACAAAGTCCAGGTATTCCCTGCCGTCAGCGTCCCACAGCTGTGCCCCGTCCCCCTTCACCGGAGCAAGGGGAATTCGCCCATAGTTGCGCATCAGGTATTTATCACCAAGCTTGATGATTTCCTCTGTATTCATCACACTCTCCCTCCATTATAGTAGTAGATGCTGCAGGCGGGTTTAAACCCGCCAAAGATGTGCGGCTAAAAGCCGCACCTACAATTGCAATCCCATCTGCGCTGTTGGATCGGCTATTTTTCCACCATGGTGCCGATGCCTCTGTCGGTCAACAGCTCCAAAAGAATGGAGTGGATTTGCCTTCCATCAAGGATATGCGTGGTTTGGACCCCGCCGGCCAGGGCGTCGAGACAGCATTCCACCTTGGGAATCATTCCCCCCTCGATTATTCCGCGGTCAATTAACGAAGGTATTTCGTCCGCCTTCAACACCGAATAAAGTGAAGCGGGGTCGGAACGATCCGCCATGATCCCTTCCACGTCAGTGAGAATTATTAATTTATCGGCGCCCAGGGAGGCGGCCAGTCGTCCCGCCACGTAATCCGCGTTGACATTATAGCCGTTCCCATCCAGGCCCACCGCCACCGGCGCCACCACCGGGATGTATCCTTTAGCAATAACAGTGGTAATGATCTCCGGGTTCACCCTGCTGATCTCGCCTACAAACCCGATGTCAACCATTTCCTCAACACCCCCGGGAGTACGTACCTTCCTGTATTTTTTTACTGCTTCAAACAGGTCCCCGTCCTTGCCGGACAGGCCTACCGCCCTGCCCCCGATGCGGTTAATCCTGGTGACTATCTCCTTGTTGATTTTCCCCACCAGGACCATCTCCACAATTTCCATGGTTTCCTTGTCTGTGACCCGCAGCCCGCCGACAAAGCGGCTTTCCTTGCCGATTCTTCTCAGCATTTCCGTTATTTCCGGACCGCCCCCGTGTACAATTACCGGGTTCATGCCCACGTATTTCATCAGCACGATATCCGTAAGCACGGCTTCTTTCAGCTCCGGGTCGGGCATGGCATGCCCCCCGTATTTTATTATCACAGTCTTACCGTAAAACCTTTTTATGTAAGGCAGCGCCTCCACCAACACTGCTGCCCTTCCCAAACCCCGCAAAAAATCACTTCCCTCTCACTTCTATTACCTATCACGTGCCCGGAAGACGGTTCTTGTGACACGCCCGGGTACAACTTCACCGCCCATGGAGTACCCCCGTGTAGGGCGGGCTTTAGCCTGCCAAAAAGCGTGCGGCTCAAGACGCACCTACAACATACCTCCCGCCATAAGGGAATACCCCAAACAGCAAGCCTGTCCCCTTGGCCTTCTCCCCGTTCCGCTATGTCCTGTAGTCGGCGTTTATTTTAACATAATCATACGAAAGATCACAGCCCCAGGCAGTGGCGCCGTACCCGCCCATTTTCAAATCCAGTGTAATCGTCACGGTGTCCTTCCGCAAAACATCCAGGGCCAGCTCCTCGCTAAATTCCAGGGAACCGCCGTCTTCGGCTACCTGCACATCTCCAAGAAAAATGTCAACCCTATCAGGGTCAAAACAGGCGCCTGAATACCCGGCTGCGCAGATTACCCTGCCCCAGTTGGCGTCGTTGCCGAAAACCGCTGCCTTGACCAGGCTCGAACCGGCCACAGAGCGGGCAGCCAGGCGGGCGTCTTGTTCTGTAACGGCGCCGAGCACCTGCACAACGATCATTTTGGTCGCCCCCTCGCCGTCCCTGGCGATGGCTTTGGCCAGGCTAATGCACACCGCTGTCAAGGCATCCCGGAAACGTGCATAATCATCTCCCTCATCTTCCACAGTTTTATTGCCGGCCATGCCGTTGGCCATGATTACCGTCATGTCGTTTGTGCTGCAGTCTCCGTCAACAGTGATCATATTGAAACTAAGGGCGGCGGCATGAAGCAGCGCCTTTTTCAAGCAGGCGGCTGACACCGCCGCGTCCGTAGTTATAAAACACAGCATCGTCGCCATGTCCGGGTGAATCATGCCCGACCCCTTGGCCATGCCGCCGATGGTCACCTTCCTGCCCCCCAGCACCAGCTGTACGGCGGCCTCCTTGGGGAATGTATCGGTGGTCATAATAGCCCGCGCCACAAGAGGACCCCCGTCCAGTGAAACCTCACCGGCTGCCGCCCGTACACCCGGCAGCACTTTGTCCATAGGCATTTTTTTGCCGATGACACCGGTAGACGCCACCAGCACCCCTTCAGCCGGAATGTCAAGGACATCCGCCGCTTCGGCAGCCATAGCCAGAGCATCCCTGACCCCTTGATCCCCGTTGCAGGCATTGGCGTTGCCGCTGTTCACGACCACAGCCCGGGCGCTTCCCGACGCCAGTCTCTTCATAGAAACAAGGACCGGCGCCGCCTTGACCTTGTTTCGGGTAAAAACCCCGGCGGCGGCAGCCGGTACAGAGGAATATATGACACCCAGATCACGTTTATTTGCTTTTTTTATAGCGGCGCAAGCAGTCCCGGCTAAAAAACCAGCCGGCGCCGTTACCCCGCCCTGAATTATCTCAAGGTTTGAATCCCAATCAGCCAACTTACACCAACCCCCAGTGGTAATACTCCTGTTAATCATTCAGATCCCATCAATTTGTTTAAACATCCTAAGGGTAAAGACCCGGTCCGGCAAGCGCAGTATCCTCAGGCAGGCCGCAGATGATGTTCATATTCTGCACCGCCTGACCGGAAGCCCCCTTGACCACGTTGTCAATGGCTGATATGACAATGACCCGGCCGGTCCTGGTGTCCACCGTCAGACCTAGATCACAATGGTTTGTCCCGGCAACCCACTTGGTCTGGGGCAGTGTCCCGTCCGGCAGCACACGTACAAAAAATTCATCCTTATAGTAGTTCCGGTACAGTTCGCGGATTTGCTCCACGGCGACGCCGGACGACAGCTGCGCATAGACTGTGCTGAGAATACCCCTGGTTACAGGCAGCAGGTGCGGCGTAAAGGTAATGGTGATTTGCTGCCCGGCAATCCTGCTCAATTCCTGCTCAATTTCCGGCGTGTGGCGGTGAAGGGCGACGTTATACGCCTTAAAGTTTTCATTGACTTCGGAAAAGTGGGACCCCAGGGAGATCCCCCGGCCGGCTCCCGACACGCCTGATTTTGAGTCCACAACAATGCTGGCGGGGTCAACCAGTTTTTGCTTCAAAAGAGGGGCCAGAGCGAGGATGGCGCTGGTCGGATAACAACCGGGATTGGCGATTAGCCAGGCCCCTTTTATTTCTTCCCTGTTGATCTCGGGCAGCGCGTAGACAGCCTCGGGCAGCAACTTTTTCGCCTGATGCTCCACCTTGTACCATTGCTCATAAACCCGGTAGTCGTTGAAGCGAAAATCAGCGCCCAGGTCGATCACCTTTTTGCCGTACCGCGCCCCTTCCAGGGCCACCGGCATGGCGTGCCCGTGCGGCAGGGCGATAAAAACAACATCAGAAATTTCAAAAATTCTGGCCAGGTCCGCCTCTTCGCAGGTTAAATGATTGTATTTAAAAAGATGTGGGTACACCTGGTGCATCGGCATCCCGGTATAGCTCCTGGTGGTAAGCGCCACCAGCTCGACAGCCGGGTGGCGATACAGTATTCTAACCAGTTCCGCGCCTGTATAGCCGGTAGCGCCGATAATACTTACTTTAACAGCCATCAACATCACCCCTGGACTAAAATAGAAAATACATATTTATAATTATACATTTTAGTGCATAATAATACAATAGGAAGTTTGCCCAAATAACTGCCCCGGCAAATGATACCGGGGCTAAAAACTTAACTTTTTTTATTTTTCTATGTCTCATGGTGTCATACCTGCCGGGATTATAAAATTTATCTATTGCCTGCTTAGTATTTTCAAGAATTTCTCTACCAGTTTAGAATCATATTGTATCCCGGCCCACCTTTTCAATTCCGAAACTGCTTCAATATTAGACAGTGCCTTGCGGTACGGCCGGTCTTCGGTCATGGCGTTAAAATCGGCAACTATGGCAAGAATGCGGCACTCCAGGGGAATTTCCTCGCCTTTCAGGCCAATTGGATAGCCTTCGCCATTCTGCCATTCATGGTGCTTTAAAATAAGGTCGGCAATTAAGACAAGACTGGGAGCCAACTGCGCTATCCGATAGCCGATCTCGCAATGCCGTTGTACCTCCTTTTTTTCCATTGAAGTCAGCGCGCCCTGTTTAAGCAGAATGCTTTCGGGAATGCCCACCATGCCGATGTCCCGATACCTGGCCAGCAGGCGCAGGGCTTGCAACCTTTTTTCATGTAAACCGGCAGCCCGGCCCAGGTCCGACACAAGGGCCAGCATAGATTCCATGTGATTTCCCGTTTCACAGTATTTTGCTTCCATTGCCCTTATCAGCGCCTGCACAACGATGCCCCGCGTGTCTTTGCCCTGGTGCAATTTTTCGCGGTACATATCGTCGTCGGCCTGCCTGTAAAGATCCCGCAGATCCGATGGCCTTTTGGTCGTGGCTAAACCGACGGAAAGGCTTAGCGGCAGCGAAGGATTGGCGCCATTGTACTCTTTCACCGCGCCGAGAATCCTGTTGAAAGCCTTTTCAGCGGGCACTTTGCCGCAGTTGGGCAGAATAATCGCAAACTCATCCCCGCCAATCCGGGCGATAATATCGCTGTCCCGCAAGGAGTTCCTAAGGACATCGGCGGCTGCCAGCAGCAAGTCGTCCCCCCGGTCATGCCCGAAGGAGTCGTTAATTATTTTCAGTCCGTCCACGTCACAAATAATCACGCTGATCTGTTTATACCCGGTGCGCTCTAAACGTTCCATTTCGTTTTCAAAATAAAAGCGGTTGTAAAGACCGGTAAGGGGATCGCGCAGACTCTGGTTTTTTAATCGCTCCTCCATCTCTTTGCGCTCAGTAATATCCATAATAATGCCCCGCAGACCGGCGGGACAGCCTTCTTTAAAAACGGGAATTGAATGGATCATTATCGGGAAGGTGGAACCGTCCCTCCTGCGAGCCATATATTCTGAGATGCCAATCTTTTCCCCTCTTAGCAGCAGCGCCACATTCTCCTTAACCCTCTCCCGGTCCTGGTGGGCAATATAGTCAATAAGATTGATCCCTCTTTCATAATCCTCTTTGGTACATCCGAAAAACTTATAGCAATTATTGTTCCCATATTTAACGTTACCCATCTGATCCGCTTCAAAAACAACTTCCGGCAGCGAGTCGGCCAGTTCACGATATTTCGCTTCACTTGCCTTGATTTGTTCCTCCGCCAGCTTTTGCCCGCTGACGTCAATCAACTGAACCAGAATTGCAGGCCGGTTGGAATACTCAATGAGCGAAAAAAAGCCTTGCAGGCAGCGCACCTCCCCACTGCGGTGAAAAGCTTTAAACCCGTATGAATTCGTCACATCCTCCCCCAGCAGGCGGCGCCTGGCGTTGTCCAGCAGCCTGGCCCTGTCGGCCGGGTGAATTTGCTCTTCGACAGAAATGCTAAGCAATTCCTCTTCTGTATACCCGGCCAAGCCGGTCACTCCGGGATTCGCCGCCCGAAACGAGCCGTCTTGGTAGACAAGTATTGCCAGCGGTGATGTGTCAAATATTTGTTTGTAGTCCATTGCAGCCAAAGGCATAGCCTCTTCCCCTCTAAATGGCATTCATCTAATGATTACTCTAAATATTGGCTATATCCTGCAAAGGTTTGGTACATGTTTTGACAAAACACTGCATAGAAAGATGTGATATTTCTGCGGAAAAGAAGACGGTTATTCCCTGCGGAAAAATTTTTGTTCAATCTTGTTGTAATATGCAGATTATGGTACCATAATAAAATAAAGTGATTTTTGTATTTATCAAGTAAAAATAAATTGCAATTTTTTTTAAATGATTTTTATTTAGTGACACCTGGAAGACACGTGAGGATGTTATGCTATGGGTAAAGTTGGTGTGAAAAGGGGTGACGAATTGTCCAAATCAAGGTCTAAACATTGGTGGGCCAATAACTGAGTTTACTGAATAAACTAGACATTTATTCATCAAAGGGGAACCAAGAATGTATATTTCCCGAATTGCAAAGGATGGTAGGGAACAACCCACAAAGCAGCACCTAGTTGAATGTGCCGCCTACGCTTTTAATATCGGTAAAAAGTTTGCAGCACAGGAGATATGCCTTGCAACTGCGTTGTTTCATGACATGGGAAAATTAACATCAAAATTTGTCAAATATCTCAAAGATAACTACATAAACGAAAGCATAGGCAATAAGCCAATTGGAAGGGGTTCTGTAATCCATTCAACACAAGGTGCAAAATTTATATTTGAATCACAATCAGGGGTCAGGGATCCTATTATAGCCATGGTTGTAGAGTTACTAGCCATTTGTATTGCTAATCATCATGGAGGTTTAATGGATGGGTTATCACCGTATGGGGATACACCATTCCGCGAAAGACTCGTTAAGGAAAATGATGACCTTCATTATACTGAGGTAATGAAGAACGCAGAGAATGAGCATATCCCAATAAGCAGTGTTGCAGATATTGTCAAACGATGCGGTGGCGAACTGAGAGAATTTATTGAAAATTGCAAGGCAAAGAGCCTAAATGTTGCATTTATGCTTCATCTGCTGACAAAAAGCATTTTTTCATGTTTGGTAGATTCTGATCGTTATAATGCCTATTGTTTCGAAACAAATAAAACAATGAAAACTGAGATACAGTTACCAGCATGGGATGATTATGCGAAACGATTAGAGCATAAAATTTCAACCTTTGCGGCGGACTCCAACATTAATATAATTCGTCGTGATATTTCCGAAAAATGTCTATGTGCAGCCAATCGACCCAAAGGTATTTTTCGTTTGGATGTTCCAACCGGCGGCGGGAAGACGCTGTCAAGCTTTCGTTTTGCATTGAACCACGCAAAAATTCACGGGGCAGAGCATGTAATATATGTAATACCATACCTTTCGGTATTGGAGCAAACTGCAAAAGATATCAAGGAAGCATTGCAATTCCAGACTACTGATGATTTCATTTTGGAACACCATTCTAACCTAATCATTGGAGAGGATAAAGATGAGGCTCAGGCGCATCGTCTTTTGACTAACCGCTGGGACTGTCCCATCATCATTACAACCATGGTACAGTTTTTGGAAAGCATCTATTCAAGTAAAGGCGGTGACCTGCGGAAGTTTCACAATATGGCTAATGCTATATTTATCTTTGATGAAGTTCAGTCGTTACCGCTGAAATGTACCTACCTTTTTAATGAAGTGATTAACTATCTTCATTATTGTGCGGGCTGTTCTATTTTATTGTGCACAGCTACCCAACCGCCGTTCAATGAAGCCGAAAAACCTATACATTTATCAAAACCGTCTGCCCTAATTTCGGATATGAGCGAGAGCTTTTACAGGTTGAAGCGGACACAAATTGTACCAAGCACGATTCCTGGTGGTTATTCGACTGGGACACTTCAGCAATTTGTATTGGAAAAATTCAACGAGGCAGGAAACTGTCTAGTTATTCTCAATACAAAGAAGGACGCTGCCAAACTTTACAATTCTTTTGAGAGCTATCTTGAAGCAAATCAGCAGGAACAGATTGAGTTAGTTCACTTAAGTACAGGGATGTGCCCAGCGCATCGTTTAGATACGCTGAACGCAATAAAAGGAAAAAAGCAAAAGAATATCCTTTGTATTAGTACACAATTGATTGAGGCGGGCGTTAATATTTCTTTCGGCTGTGTCGTTCGCGCAATTGCCGGTCTGGACAGTATAGCACAGGCGGCGGGACGATGTAATCGCAACGGAGAAGACCCAAACGGGAAAAATGTTTATGTCGTAAATATTGCAGAAGAAAATCTGTCATTGCTCCCGGATATAAAATGCGGGGCAGACATTACATACAGAATCCTTGCAGAGCACACATCGGATCTGTTGTCGCCCGCTGTCATGGATCGGTATTACAAAGAATACTTTTACAAACAGAAATTTCAGATGAGCTATCCGCTAAAAGAATCCGCGAATTTATATGATCTCTTGTCACTAAACCAAAAAGGGACCATGGCTTATAGAAATAGAGGCGGAAAAACCGCACCGGCATTAAGGCAGGCATTTCAAACTGCAGGTGATTTCTTCTCTGTTATTGAGCAGCGTACAATAAGCGTTCTTGTTCCATATGCGGAAGGCATGGAACTTGCCTATAAATATGAGGGGGCAGACATTAAAAAGAAAAATTTCCTACTGCGTCAAATGAGTAGGTATTCCGTATCTTTATATCCATATCAAGTAGAAAAACTGAATAGGCTTGGGGCATTGACTTTAATAGACGATGAATTGTGGACGTTGGATGTAAGTAAGTATTATAATAATAAGCTTGGTGTCATCTTTGATATAAGTGGTATATTTTTAAATTTTTAGGGGGGAACATAATGCGGTATCGCAATACTGTTGAATTTGTTGTTTACGGAAGATATGCGCTGTTTTCCGACCCGATTACAAAGATTGGAGGTGAGAAGCTTTCCTATCAGGTTCCAACCTATCAGGCATTAAAAGGAATACTTGAGAGTGTATACTGGAAACCTACACTGATCTGGTACATTGATGAAGTCCGTGTTATGAACAAAATTCAAACACAGTCCAAGGGAATACGCCCGATCAAATATACTTCACCGGGTAATGACCTTGCCTATTATACATATTTGAAGGATGTTTGCTATCAGGTGCGTGCGCATTTTGATTGGAACATGAACAGACCCGAACTCGCCAATGACCGCGATGAAAATAAGCACCACAATATAGCCAATCGAATGATTGAGCGCGGTGGACGCAGGGATATTTTTATCGGTACAAGAGAGTGTCAAGGCTATGTTAAACCATGTGTTTTTAACGCAGGAGTTAGCTTTTACGATGATTATGGCGAGATTAGTTTTGGATTGATGGTGCATGGTTTTGATTATCCCGATGAAACTGGAAAAGATGAGATGTCCATACGTTTATGGCGAAATGTAGTGATGAAAAACGGTAAAATTGCTTATCCGCTCCCCTTCGAAAACTCTCCGGACATTATTAGAAGGCTTATTAAACCCATGAAAAAGAGAGAGTTTGCTCCTGGAGAAAATTTTCTAGGATTTGACGAATCGGGAATGGATGAGATCCTAAACGAAGGAGGTGAAAACTCATGAGTTGGATGCAGAATCTTTGCGATACATATGATGCCTGCAACGGTGCTGTTGGACTATGCGGTGAAAATCAAACATCCATGCTCTTGCCCCTTGGGCATTTGCTTACTGAACTTGATGTAATCGTACATCTTAAAAATGATGGAACATTCCAAAGAGCTGAAAAGCTAAAATCCTCACCGAAAAACAAAACCCTAATTTGCGTTCCTTGTACAGATGAATCAGAGGCAAGATCCGGAACCAAAGCAATTAACTTCCCCCATCCGCTGTTTGACCAAATAAAATATTTTTCCACCCAAAATTACCTAAATAACCTAGAAAATTGGACGGTATATCTGGAAAACAATCCGAGGTATCAGCTAGCTTATCAAGCAATTGCTGCTGTATATCATTATATAATGAAGGGTACTTTATCAGTTGACCTACAATCTTTTCAGATAACCGTCAAGGATGACATATTTACAGGTTTTTGCGTAAGCCTTGATCATGCGTATGAAGATAGACTGTGGATGATGCCTGAGTTATGGAATGCATGGATAGATTTCTATTTTAGCAAAAATATCGCAATGAGACAATCAAAAGATATCTGCTATATCACTGGCCTTGATAACTCCACCTATACCGAAAAGCATCCCAAAAGTATTAACCGTTTTTCGGGAAACGCAAAGCTGATTTCTGGAAATGATGACAATAATTTTACGTTTAGAGGACGGTTCGAAGAGCCATCGCAAGCCGTCACCATAAGTTACATGGCATCCCAAAAGGCACACCAGTCACTACGGTGGCTTATATCAAAATCTAGCTGCTACAGATGCAATTCACAAGCAATTGTTGCATGGGCAATTGACAGTATCTCGGATGTTCCGTCTTTTTATGATGACAGCTATGATGTATACTGTGCGGTGACACAAACAAACGAAGAAAAATTGACGCTTGCTGAAGCTACCCTTTGTGTGGATTATGCTTACGAATTAAGGAAAGCATTATCCTGCTACAGTGTCTCACGCAAACATAAAACACATATGCGTCGCATTGCTATAATGTCTACTGACTCAGCATCAAAAGGAAGGCTATCAGTAACCTACTATCGTGAGCTGTTTGAAAACGAATATGAAGAACGTATTGAAAATTGGCACAACACCTGT
Organism: uncultured Eubacteriales bacterium; assembly: GCA_964390855.1. Classification (GTDB taxonomy): domain Bacteria; phylum Bacillota; class Desulfotomaculia; order Desulfotomaculales; family Pelotomaculaceae; genus Syntrophopropionicum. The sequence goes on from CAYMJG010000007.1 coordinate 46,699, forward strand.
AAATGGTATCAACCGTTCGGTAAAGATGCGGAGGGAACAAAGAAATCCATATATTTCATTGGAGCGCCCTCAGTAGACCGCATAGTGATGGCTGTCTTGGGTAAACGCAGATCACAAAAAGACACATCCTATGATAAGCTTGTCAAAAACCTTCGGGAACAACTATTACACTGCATATTTGATGGAGAACGAATACCTTTGTCAATGGTAACCGCAGCTTTAAACAGGGCTTCAAATCCTCTCGGGCTTGAGAACACGGATGCAAGGAGCAGTCGTGACCGCTGGCGGGATTGGGAACAGGTACTATGCGCAACCTGCGCACTAATTAGGCGATATTATTACGATTATAAGAAGGAGGAATTTGCTGTGGAGCTGGAAACAGAAAGAAAAGACCGGGATTATCTATACGGGAGATTGCTGGCGGTTGCGGATAAAATTGAATTTTCCGCAAGATACAAGCAGGGAAAAACAAATGATGACCGCGCTACAAATGCAGTACGTTATATGACTGCGTTTTCACAGCACCCGTTTCGCATATGGAATATGTTGTTTACACAGCAGCTTAACCCATATATCCAACAGCTCAACGGGGCAGGTTGGTATTTTAATATAATCGAGGACATTAAGAGGTTGTTTGAACCGGAGGCGTTTGAAAGCGATATTTCTCTTGATGGAAAATATCTACTCGGCTTTTTTGCGCAAAGGCGGGAACTTCGCAAAAAACAAGTTAGTTATCAAAATAAAGGGGGAGAGGATAGTGAGCCTGACGAACAAATTTGACTTTGCAGTAGTATTCACCGTGAAAAAAGCAAATCCAAACGGTGATCCACTCAACGGCAACCGCCCTCGCGTTGATTACGAGGGGTTGGGTGAAGTGTCAGATGTCTGCCTGAAACGGAAATTACGCAATCGCCTGCAGGACATGGGTGAGAACATTTTCGTCCAGTCCGACGCCAATCGTAGAAAAGGGGATACCTTTAGGAGTCTCAAGGATCGCTTTGACAATAACGCCGAAATAAAAAAAGCTGGTGTCGATCGGGAAAAACAAGTAAGTGTAGCCTGCAAAACATGGTACGATGTTCGTGCATTCGGGCAAGTTTTCGCATTCAAAAAAAATAAAAAGAGCGATGATAGCGAAGCTGGCGATTCTGTTTCCATTGGCGTACGCGGCCCCGTTTCAATTCAGAGCGCTGTTAGCAGGGCTCCGGTTGATATCTATTCGCAGCAAATTACAAAGAGCGTTAATCTGGAAACTAACAAAAAAGAGCCTGACAAAAAAGCATCTGATACCATGGGGATGAAACATCGCGTGGAATACGGAGTATACGTGACTTATGGAAGCATTAATTGTCAGCTTGCTGAAAAAACCGGTTTTACTGATGAAGATGCGGATAAACTGCTTACTGCACTGAAATCACTGTTTGTTAACGATGAATCTTCTGCGCGGCCGTCTGGCAGTATGCAAGTGGAAAGTGTTATATGGTGGAAACATAATTGCAGGAATGGACAATACGCCTCAGCAGATGTCCATGAAAGTATCGTAATTCAGGCTGATAAAAACAGCAAAAAGCCCGTCGTTGTAATCAAAACGTCTCTAGATGGTTTGAACCCCACCATCTACGCCGGTGAAAACAAATAGCCACCCAACGCCTTAGAATACAACAAGTTGTATGGTCGAGGATTCAAAATTATGATTATTTACACTGAAAATGATTTGTTACTTCTCTCCGGCATTCAGCACATGGCTTTTTGCGAACGCCAATGGGCGCTCATCCACCTAGAACAAATCTGGGCGGAAAATGTCCGTACTGTGGAAGGCAAGCAGCTCCACGAACGTGCAGATGACCCTTTCAAGGACGAAAGCCGGAAAACGCTACGGATTGTTCGCAGCATGCCGGTTGTTTCGCAGCAACTAGGACTCCGGGGGGTAGCGGATGTTGTAGAGTTCCACGCCTGCAAGGAACATGTTGAAGGTGAAAACTGCCGTCTGGCAAATCGCGGAGGGTGGTGGCGCCCGGTTCCAGTTGAATACAAACGCGGACGCCCAAAAAAGGATGACCGGGACGCCGTCCAATTATGCGCCCAGGCCGTTGCGCTGGAGGAAATGCTGCAGGTGAAAATCCTATCGGGGTTTCTCTTTTACGGCAAGACCAAACACCGCCATGAGGTTGTGCTGAGCGAGCCGCTAAGAGAGCATACATTTGAGCTTTCCAATCGCATGCACAGCCTTGCAAGTGAAGGGATAACACCTAAGGCACAAAGGAGCAAGCATTGCTCATTATGTTCCCTAACTGAGCATTGCCAGCCTTACTGGATGCTGCGCCACCGTCCAGTAAAAGCTTACCTTGAACGTATGTGCGGCATGGAAGGTGACGCACCGTGAGACGACTACTAAATACACTTTATGTAACGACGCCGGATGCCTATTTGGCCTGTGACGGGGAAAATGTTTTAATCAAGGTGGAAAGTGAAATCCGGTTCCGCATTCCGGTGCATAATTTGGAAGGCATTGTCTGCTTCGGCTACGCCGGGGCAAGTCCGAAACTGATGCATTTGTGCTGCGAACGTGGCGTTGCCCTTTCTTTTCTTACAGCATACGGCCGGTTCATGGGGCGTGTAACAGGCAACATATCCGGCAATGTTTTATTGAGGCGGACCCAGTACCGCTGGTCGGATGATCAGGAGATATCAGCCCGCCTGTCCCGCAGGTTTGTCGCTGCCAAAATTATTAATAGCAGGGCAGTATTGCACCGCGCCTTGCGGGATCACCCGGAAAATGTTGACATCGGGCTTAGGGATTCACTTGTTATCTTGGGTAGAATGCCTGAACGGCTTGAAAGGGCCAAAGACATAAACACCGTGCGGGGAATTGAAGGTGAGGCGGCACACCTTTACTTTTCGAATTTTAATAATTTGCTGTTGGGCCAAAAGAATTCATTCCGTATGGTTAACAGAAACCGCAGGCCACCAACGGACAGAATGAACGCCTTGCTTTCTTTTTTATATACACTGCTCACACATGAGGTTGTAGCTGCCCTGGAAAGCGTCGGACTGGACCCGCAGGTTGGATTTTTGCACCGTGACCGGCCCGGGCGCCCAAGCCTGGCGCTTGATA
>CAYMJG010000008.1:0-24132 GCA_964390855.1 uncultured Eubacteriales bacterium
TCAAATGACCCTCAGCCAGGAGACCTGCCTGTTCTTTGATCACTAAAATACCTACGGTTGATAGGTAGTGATCATTCAGGTCAAAGTCGCTTATTGTATAAAAACCTGGATGCGCTGCCCCGGCCCACGTATTTTAAGCCGGGGCTTTTGATTTATTGGGGTTGGGTTAAGGGTGGTTTTAAATTTTAACTGATAAAACGAGCCGGGCGCGCTGGTAAACACCGTACAGACGGTGACAGAAGCAAAAACCCAAACCTTGCGCGAATTCGATATTACCTGCCCGGTAACAGGCCCATTCGCCAGCGGGACAAGCACCGACGCCATGCTCATCGCGGCCGCCACAGGCTCTTTATGATCATCGTTCTTCGTAAAAAAACTATGAGGCTAGAAGCCCTGGAGGGGGTCCATTATGTTTAAGAAAAGAAAATCAATTTTTATCGCGCTGCTGTTTGTTTCTCTGTCACTTTCTTTCACCCTGCTACTGCAAGGGTGCGGCAAGCCAATAAAGTCATCCGGGGGTACTTCCTTTCCCATGCAGGTTACCGACGATCTGGGCCGGGTAATCACCGTTAAAGAGGCGCCCGGGCGAATTGTGTCCCTGGCGCCGGCAATCACCGAGACCCTCTTTGCCCTGGGATTGGGCGATAGGATTGTAGGTGTAACCAATTATTGCGACTACCCGGCGGAGGCCGCAACCAAGCCAAAAATCGGCGGCTTTTCGACGCCTAACACTGAACTGGTGGTGGCCACGGAACCGGACCTGGTGCTGGCGTCCACTATTAACGCCGGCTATGTACCGCAGTTGGAAGGCGCAGGCCTGACCGTAGTAGCAGTGGAATCACTGGACCTGGGAGATGTGCTGGATAATATTCTACTAGTCGGCCGGGTTACCGGTGCGTCTGAAGAGGCGGAAAGCCTTACCGCCGGCATGCAAAAGCGAATAGAAACCATAACCGCCAGGGTGGGCGCCCTGCCTGATCAGCAAAAACCCGCCGTATATTTTGAAATATGGCCCGACCCACTAACCACAGGCGGCGCGAAGAGCTTTGTGAACAGCCTGATCACAGCGGCGGGTGGTAAAAACATCGCGGGCGACGTGGAACAGGATTGGGTGAATTTAAGTCCCGAAATAGTGTTGGCCCGGGATCCCCAGGTAGCAATCTTGTGCCACCACGGCTCATCCCAGCAAACTGTGGAGGAATTTAAGTCACGCAAGGGCTGGGAACAGGTGTCCGCCATCAGGAACAACCGCGTCGGCCTGATCGCTGATGAGAACACCGTGGTCCGTACCGGCCCGCGGGTAGTGGAAGGTTTTGAGTTTATCGCGAGAATGATTCACCCCGATTTAATAATGTAGCAGCGTTTTTTGGGGGGTAAATAGTTGAACCAACATGACCGGGTTTGGCGGCGAAGAGCGATAGCGCTCATCCTGCCGGCCGTCCTGGGGCTGACCGTGGTTTTATGTACTACTATCGGACCGTCGGGGATTGCCTTTACAGATGTCCTGACCATGCTGCTGCGCCGCATCCCCTGGGTCGGCAGTCTGATACCACGCGGCGAATGGCCGGCAAACTATGAAACCATTGTCTTTCAAATGAGGCTGGCGCGGGTAATCCTGGCCGCCCTTGTAGGCGCGGGTCTGGCCTCCGCCGGTGTGGTCCTGCAGGGACTGCTTGTAAACCCGATGGCCGATCCTTACATCCTCGGCATCTCTCAGGGCGCCGCACTAGGCGCTACTGCAGCCATGCTGTCACTGGGCGGGATGCTGGCGCTGGGTATATATACAGTCCCCCTGGCAGCCTTCCTGTGCGGCTTGATCACCTCTATAATTGTGTACAACCTGGCCCGGGTAGGGAACAGGGTGCAAATGTCCACCCTGCTGCTGGCCGGTATCGCTGCCGGGCTGTTCCTCTCGTCGATCACCTCGTACCTGATGATTACCAGCGGGCAGAATGCCCACCAGATACTTTTCTGGATGATTGGCGGGTTCTCCGGTCGCGGCTGGGATCATGTTAAAATTTTACTGCCATATATCCTAACCGGCTATGTCCTGATGCATCTCTACACCCGCAGGATGAATATAATCCTGCTGGGGAAGGAACAGGCGCAGCATCTGGGCATCGATGTGGAAAAGATGAAAAGGGTTTTACTGGCCGCGGCGACATTAACCACTGCCTCCGCCGTTTCCGTCAGCGGGGTGATCGCTTTTGTCGGGTTAATCATACCCCATGCGGTACGGATACTGGTGGGTCCCGATCACCGGATTCTGCTCCCCGCCGCAGCTTTCACCGGAGCAATATTCCTGGTTATAGCGGACGCCCTGGCCCGCGTCGTGGCGGCCCCCGAGGAAATACCCGTAGGCATTATTACAGCCCTGTGCGGCGGTCCTTTTTTCATTTACCTTTTGCGGAAAAAGAACCACCCGGGATATTAAGAAATTTCACCGGCAACCGCTTTTGCAAAAAAACTCCCCGATGGTGTTTTACTACTGCGGGAAAGGAATGCTTACAAATAATGGCTGTGATTTTTAAAGTAAATGATATTGAATGTTCATACGGCGCAGCCAAGGTGTTGAACGGGTTGACCTTTTCTGTCGGCAGCGGCAGTTTTACCGGCATTATCGGCCCCAATGGATCGGGTAAATCGACCCTTCTAAAATCATTGAGCCGCGTGCTGAAACCTGTCAAGGGGACTGTACTGCTGAACGAGCTGGATCTATATAAAATGGGACCACGGGAAGTGGCTAGAAAAATGGCTGTAGTCCCCCAGGAAACAGCTGTGAATTTTTCTTTCACTGTGAAAGATATCGTCCTTATGGGCCGCTCCCCCCATCTGGGACGTTTTGAAAACGAAGGAGAAAGGGACTTTGCGTTGGCCAAACAGGCAATGGCCCAAACCGGCACGCTCCACCTGGCCGATCGGCCGATAACGGCTGTCAGCGGCGGCGAGAGGCAGCGAGTGATTATTGCCAGAGCCCTGACCCAGGAACCGGAAATAATTTTATTGGACGAACCGACTTCACACCTGGATATCAACCATCAGGTAGAAATCCTCAGCCTGCTGCGGCGGCTTAACAGGGAAAACAACCTTACCATAATCTCTGTTTTTCATGATCTGAACCTGGCCGCACAGTACTGCGACAACCTCATTTTAATGAAAAAAGGCGCCGTCTATACCGTGGGCGAACCGGAAGCGGCGCTCACAGCGGGCAATATCAAGGAGGTCTACGGGGCCAGCGTTTTGATTAGAAAACATCCCGTAACCGGACGGCCTTCTATTATTCTTTTGCCCCGGGACTCACAGATTGGCTCCAAGGGCGGCCGTATCCATGTGATCTGCGGCGGCGGGGCGGGCGCATCACTGCTGGGACTGCTGGCCGGACAGGGTTATGCGCTGAGCGCCGGCGTACTTAACGCGGGTGACGTAGACTGGGAAACCGCCAGATTTTTGGATATCAGCCTGGTTGAGGAGACACCTTTCCTGCCTGTTTCCGAAAAGAGCCACCGGGAAAACATTAAACTGATCACAGACGCGGATGTATGCATACTGGCCAACATCCCTTTTGGCCGGGGCAATTTAAAAAACCTGGAGGCCGTCTCCTTTGCTCTTGAACAGTCAAAACCCGTTTTGCTTATTGAAAAACAGGACATCAGGGAACGCGATTTTACAGACGGCGAAGCTGAGCTGCTATATAACGAGTTAAAGAAAAAAGACACCCTCGTCCTCCATAGTGAGGCTGCTGTCCTGGACAAACTGGGGGAATTTTTCTAATATTTTATTTTGATTTTTTAAGATTTATATTGCCACTGACAACCTCCATTGGTATAATGAGTTGTAGCAAGTAAATGTCAATTAAATAACTCCAGTTTTCAAACCGCTCAATTCTATATTTAGAAGCGGGGGAACCAATCCTTACCGGGGTGAATCATTTTGGCAGTGTGTCGTTGGTCTTTGGTCGTTGGGCTGCTTGCTGGAATTCGGTTCCCGAATTCATGTTAAATACTGACTACCAACCACCCACCACCAAATTGTAGGGCTATTCTTTCTGCCCGAATCCGTCAGCTAACCTCGTCAGCGTTGAAAGGGAAGCAATTTTAATTACTAAAGTTGCGTAATTTGCCATGGGCTTTATTGATCGTCCCTTTTAACCCCGGTAGTTTATACCAAGGGGTTTTTTTATTCAGAAATTACAACAAGGGAGGAAAAAGAGATGTCCGCAAAGGTTAGAGTCGCGCTTTTAGGATTTGGCCGTATGAGCCAGGCAGTAGCTAGAAATTTGTTAGAAGACCCTTCAGTAAAGCTTGTGCTGGTAGCAAGCCGCAGCGGCGGCGAAAAAATAGGCAGGGAAATCGGGGATATCCTGGGAATCCCCGCCACGGGGCTAATTGTCAAGGGATGTGATCAACTGGCCAGGTCCCTGGCAACGGCACGGCCCAATATTGTAGTCGACTTTACCAACCCCGAGGCAGGCCTGGCTAACCTGAAGACGGCAGCCAAATACGGCGCCCACCTGATAGTGGGCACCACGGGGTATACCAGGTTTCAGGCGGAAGCGCTGCGTTCTATAGCAAATATGTACGAAGTAAGCCTGGTCATGGCCCCCAACCTTTCTATCGGCATAAATATGCTGATGGAATCAGCTAAAAAGATGGCCGGAGTATTATCCGGATTTGATATTGAAGTAATTGAGGAACACCACCGCTATAAAAAGGATGCCCCTTCGGGTACTGCCATACGGTTGGCCAGGCTGGTTGCCGAAGGGGTGGGTATAAACCCCGATAAAGAGTTGATTTACGGCAGGCAGGGAAATAAAAGCGCCAAAGGAAAAGAAATTGCCATACACGCCATACGCGGCGGCGGGACCATCGGGGTGCATAAAATTGTCTTTATCAGCGACAACGAGCGGCTGGAAATAAAACATGAATCATTAAACCGCAACGCCTTTACCGACTGTCTAAGGAAGGTAATTAACTACGTTTATACACACCGGCCCGGTATATACTCCGTTGAACAAATTTTAGGACTGGAAACACCCGCTCCCACGGCCAAAATCGCGGGAGTAGAAATGGATGTGTCGTAGCCCTTTTACTGTATCTTGTATTTTTTATATGGACAAATTGCCCTTTTGATGTTAGGATGTCCTTAACTGAAGAAAATACTGGCCAGGTACTCCTACATGGAGTGAAAAGGGAACCGGGTGCGAATCCCGGACGGTCAGGCCACTGTATGTGGGGAGCAACTCCCTTGACGCCACTGGGTTAGCGGTTAACCCGGGAAGGCGGGAGGATGTGAAGATCCACAAGTCAGGAGACCTGCCTGGTCAGTTGGTGCCGCCTTCCGTGGAAAGGCCGGACTGTTTTTTGTTTTTCACAGTATTTTCACTTTGGAAAACCCGGACCTGACAGTGAAGGAACCGGGTTTTCCATTTATCTCCTTCTTCCATTTTATTTTCTTTACCCGTCCATTTGGGACGGTTTTTTTTATCCCTTGAAAGGGATTTGACAATTACGAAAATAAATATATGCTAGAACAAAGACAGTATATAAGGGAGTGATGGCTGTGAACAGACGGCGCAGAGCCGGCCGCAAGTTTAATGAAACACAACGGCAGGGAGAACAGCGCCACGCTGAAGCTGAACAACCGGCATTTGAATTAGAAGAAGAAATACCCCGCCGGGAAAACCCAGTCAGAGAAGAAAAGGGTCCGGCGAAGGGGAACAGCCTGCCGCTTGCTGTAATCCTGGAGATACTGGCCGCCGAATATGGGGACGGCGGGCAGGGTGACACGCTGTGCCGGGCAGCGGTACGCCTGGCCGAGGAGAGCGGCGAAATTGCCGTCTATCGCGCCGGATGGGACAAGGCGCAAAGAAATTCCCCAGACAACCTGTCCCTGTACCTGTTTGACCGCCGCCAGGCCATGGAGCTAATCTGCTACCATCAAAACAAGGGTAACAAGGAAGCGTTGAAAAAAGAGAGAGACAAGCTGCTACTGGCGGAGGGCCGCTTGTTACTGGGCCAGTCCCAGCCGCTAAAAATAACTGATAATGATCTGGAAAAACTGGAGGAATTCATCAGGGAAAGCGGCTTCTAGAGCAGGGTATGGCCCATCGTTCGAAAGCAGGCCAGGGGACGGTTCCAAGTAGATCAGGGGGCGCCTTTCATCCATTCTCCCGTGTCAGATACTGACATGATTGTTCCCCGTTCGAAAAACCGGGTAATCCAGTCTGCGTTGTAGGTGCGGCTTCAGCCGCACATTTTCAGTGGGGATATAGAAAGAGGTTGGCCCTAGCCTTTCGTGATCAAAACCGGGCACCCGGCATGTTGGATTACATAGTTGGAGACACTGCCCAATCCAAGCACAAACCCTTCAAGAATACCCCGGTTACGCGATCCCATGGTAATCAAGTCTATTTTTTCTTTCTCTGAAAACGCGACAATAGCCGGGCCCGGGTTATCTTTAACAATTACTGTTTCCACCGGCACACCCTGACTTTTAATCTTTTCCCCAACCTCTTTAAGTTCATTTTTAAAATAAACCAAGCTCTTGTCCTCCAGGTCCTTGAGCATATCCTGACCTGCAACCGATGCAACCATAGCGGGCATTTTAATTGAGGTGAAAATGTAAACCTGAGCATTGCATCCCCGGGCTATTTCCGCTGCCATCTCCAGGGCCCTGTAGGATTTCTTCCCGCTGTCATATGCCGCCAAAATTTTCCTAATCATTTCTCAAGCCTTCCTTCCTTTTAGGCCGCTAATAACGGAATATATGTGAAATCCTTGTTTTAGACTATAGTATCATGATAAAGTAATATGGATTGACATTCAATTGGCCTGACGGGGTGAAAGTTTTGTTCGAACAGTACCAGGTGACAATTACGACATTAATCTTTCTGGCTACTTATGCCGTTATAGTATCTGAAAAGGTACACCGTACCGTCGCCGCCCTTGTCGGGGCGGTACTGGTGATATTATCAGGCATCACCAATTTGGAGAAATCGGTGGGTGCTATTGACTTCAATACAATCGGTCTGCTGGTCGGGATGATGATTATTGTGGGAATAACCAGACATACCGGCATATTCGAATTTCTCGCCATCAAGGCTGCTAAGATTTCCCAAGGTGAACCGCTGAAAATTATCGCCGCTCTTTCCCTGGTTACAGCGGTACTGTCGGCATTTTTAGATAATGTTACCACAGTACTGCTAATTGTGCCGGTTACCTTTGCCATTGCCAGGCAGCTGAAAATCACACCGCTGCCATTCCTAATCGCCGAGATTATTGCCTCCAACATCGGCGGCACGGCCACGTTGATTGGCGACCCGCCGAATATCATGATCGGCAGCGCTACCGGACTGGGGTTCATGGACTTTGTTTTCAACCTCACCCCGGTTGTTATGGTAATATACATTTTGACTGTTCCCCTGCTCCAGTTGATCTACCGCAAGCAGCTGGTTGCAAATGAGGAATCGCGGGCCAATATCATGCAGTTGAATGAGCAGGGCGAGCTTAAAGACCCCGCCCTGCTGCGCAAAAGCCTTCTTGTGCTCGCCCTGACCGTTTTAGGCTTTATCCTGCACCAGTATGTCCACCTTGAATCATCAGTGATCGCCCTTTCGGGGGCCACGCTTTTGCTCTTGATTACCAAGGAGGACCCCGAACGAGCCCTGCAGATCGTAGAGTGGCCCGTAATTTTCTTCTTTATCGGGCTTTTTGTGCTGGTCGGGGCACTGCAGGAGGTGGGTGTAATAGAAGCAGTGGCCAAGTGGTCCCTGGCCTTGACCGGTGGGAACATCCTCCCGACAGGCATACTGATTCTTTGGCTGTCCGCTATTGCCTCGTCTTTTGTAGACAACATCCCCTTTGTGGCCACGATGATCCCGCTGATCCAGGATATGGGCCGTCTCGGCGCTATCACTGACCTGAATTTTCTATGGTGGTCCCTTTCTTTGGGCGCCTGCCTGGGCGGCAACGGAACGATCATCGGCGCCTCCGCCAATGTGGTGGTAATTGGCATGGCTGAAAAAAGGGGCCTGTACATTGGTTTTGTAGACTACCTCAAAATAGCCTTTCCGCTAATGCTTTTTTCAATTGTAATATCAACCGGGTATCTTTTCTTCTGGTACGTTTTCCACACCCAAACAGCGATGCTCGTTACACTCGCTACCGGTATAGTCCTGGCGTTGCTGATAAGGCCGTTAACAGGAAAGCTGCTTGAAAAAAAACAAAGGGGCGGCTATTAAATTGAACACACAAGCCGCCTTTAAGCCGGTGCTTCACACGCCTTACTTTTCTTCCAGATCCCTGAGCCTGTTGTTACGACCGATCATTACTAAAACATCCCCTTCCCGCACAGCCTGTTTGGCGCCGGGGGAAATAATAACGTCATTACCCCTCCTGATGGCCAGCACTGTTACCCCGTGTTTCAGCCTCAACTGGCCCTCAGCCAGCGTCTTCCCGGCCAAAGTATCCGGCGCCATCATCTCGATAATGCTGTAGTCCGGTGACAGGTTGATTTGATCCACAATATTTTTAGAAACAAGGGCTTGGGCCACACGCGCGCCCATATCCCGTTCGGGAAAGATCACCTTATCGGCGCCCACTCTTTCCAGGACCTTTCCGTGCAGTTCGGTTATAGCCTTGGACACCACCTTTTTAACGCCCATATCCTTGAGCATCACGGTAACCAGGATGTTGCTCTGGACATCCTGCCCAATGGCGACAATGACCACGTCAAAGTTGCGGATACCCAGCGCCTTGAGCGCTTGCTCGTCCATAGCGTCCACCTGAACGGCATGGGTCACCCGGTCCATGATGTTGTTCACCTTTTCCTCATTTGTATCCACTGCCAGGACGTCATAACCCATCCTGGCAAGTGTCGTGGCCAGGCTGGTTCCAAAGCGCCCCAGGCCGATAACGGCAAACTGCTTCATTATTACACAACCACCTATACTATATTTTGTAATCCTGATCTTTTAGACTATCCGCTACCCCCAGGATGCCGGACGGCATACTGTTTATTTCAACCAGGATGGCTGGTTTACCTTCTGACTGGAGATTTTCCAGGATAATTCCCCTGACCCGCCAAGCAATATTTTTCCCCAGCAATCCAGAACAACCCGTGCGTTTCTGCCTGTTACAAATTGAAAGTCTCTGTAAAATTTAAAAACACCTTCATTCTTATGAAGGTGTTTTTGAGAGGGAGGAGATTGGGTAAATCTAGCATATTGATAATGCTATTATAATAGCCATCTTATACTATGTCAAGTCATGTTATATATTTATTTATAGTTTTTTTGATTAGTTTATATATGTTTATATTATGTTATGTTATACAATGTAGAGTGGGGAATATGAAGCGAGGCTTGACAGCCGCTAGACAGTAAACTATAATGCAAGCATAAAAAAGGAAAAGCTTTTAGACAGGGGAGAACCAGTTGATGACAATTGAAGAAATTTACGCAAAATTTGATCGGATCGGATGTTTGACATTTGCCACAATTGACGGCGAATACCCGGAAACGAGAATCGCCCATTTGTTTGCCTGGGATGAAGAGGGGTTATATTTTCGGACAATGACAGTCAAGCCATTTTACAAGCAGTTGAAAAAAACCGGAAAAATATCCATATGCGGCATGTCGGCGTCTCCCAATGTGGAAATAGGGGAAGACGGCCTGCCAAATTTTGAACCCGGCTATACTATTAAAGCCACAGGCGATGTAAAAGAAATATCATTTGAAGAATTAAAGGAAAAAGCGGGCGCACAACAAATCTTTGAATTAGGAGTAAAGGACACCATTAAATATCCGGACACCGTTACCTTTTGCATCTACCGGTTCAAGGGCGATTACTATAATTATGATTATGATTGCCTCAGCCGCGACCATAAGATTATCAGGGAGCACTTTAATTTTGGAAATTTTCCCGACCGGTTTAAAGGGCTGAGGATCAACGCGCAAACATGCACCGGATGCGGTAAATGTGAAGAAATATGTCAATCAATTAATTTTAAAGCGGTATTCCAAACCAGGGACGGCTATGCAATTGATATAGACAAATGCGACGTTTGCGGGAGCTGCGTCAAGGCATGCCCTGAAAACGCTATAGAATCTTATTGTTGAACCGGCGCCCTGCTTTAGTCCCGGACTGTCAGGCTGCTGACTTTTCCGTTTTTCAAAACAATTGTGACCTCCGAATCGTCTTCTATATCCTTCAGCTTGATTTTATCTCCGCTCCTGTTTTCCAGCGCCGGGGTGCGGACAAAGCTGTATACGAACCTGGCGCCGTTTACCTGTTCTATCTTTATTTTGTTATCGCCCTCATCAATATATATTACGATTCCTGAAAAAGTAATGTCCTGATCGTTGGTTACCTCAACTCTAATGACCTCGTATTCATTGTTTATCCGGATTATAACTTCAGCGCCAATTACAATGTCATCCAGGCCGATACTTTTGCCGTCCCTATAAAATTTCGCGTTTCTTGCCAGATCATATTGCGCCCTGCCGCCGTTGCTTTTTATAATCCTGATCATTTTCTGCGAGCTGTCAGTGATCAAGTCGTTTAGCGCGCCTTCTATGACAGAGTATTTTTCAATTACCTCGATATAGTAAACCCGGTCTTTGCTGTTCAACTTCAGCCGGGCCCATTCGCCTATGTCCAGGTCGTCAAAATTAACATTGCGGCTGTCCCGGATCACTTCGACGTCGTCAAGTACAACGTATCTTACATCTTCCTCCTGATCGTCCCGTATGGTAACCCGCAGGGTCCCTTTGACGGTAAGATCCCTGATCTCACCTTCTACCTGACTGCTAACCGACTCCAGCACCCTGACGCGGGAAACCAGACCTTTGCTATTCAGTTCAACCCTGACCAATTCCCCTATCTCCAGTTCGTCAAAATCAATATCATAGCCGTCTCTATCCACTGCGACGCTGCCGGCCGCATCATACTTTGCACTTTCCCCCGTATCGTCCCGAATGGTTATCGACGGGGTTCCCCTGGTGTTCAGTTCTCTTATTACACCTTTTAAAATGGTTGGTGACGCAAGCAGGTTGATTACGGTGATTTTGCCGCCTAAAATCTGGACCTCAATATATTCACCCTTGCCCAGCGCGGAAATGTCCACATAACCGCCGTCCGTTTTATCGACCCTGGTCCCCTCCGCTACCGATCTGGTTATTTCCAACCCGTCATCGCAAACTATACCCAGCCAATATTGCCCGTCAATCGACAGCAGAGAACTCACCGCGCCCCTGTATTCTTGGCCGTCATCCAGCGACTGGGCGTTAATATAAACGGCGTTCAGGTCCCCGTCTAAAATCAACTCCACAGTGTCCCCGACCTGGAGTTCACCAGGATCAATATTATTGCCGTTTTTAAAGATCTCACAGTCGGTGGCATAGAATATGCTTGCGCCGCTTTTGGTTTCTATCATCCTTCCGGCCAAATTCATATTTGAAATAATGCCGTTTGCGCGACGGTCAGCGCAGGGGTCGGCATATTTCAGCCCCACAATGTTGGACATCAGGACGGCCATCTGGGCCCGGTTAATATTGTCATTGGGTTTGAATACATTGCCGGGCAGCCCCTGCATAATGCCTTTCTTTACCACGGCAGCCACCCCATCCCGGTATATGGCTGGTATCTGATCCGCATCGCTGAATTCCAGCGCGCCGCTTTCCGGTTCCAGCTCAAGGGCGTGGAAAGCCAGCATGGCCACTTCCGTCCGGGTCGCCGGGGCGTTTGGTTGCAGCAGGTACAGGTAGTCCTCATCCAGTATGCCCAGATTAACGGCTACGATCAGATAACCCTTCCCCCAGTAAAGGTCTGCGGGCATCCTGTAGTCAACGCTGACCTCCTCCGCCGCTTTTGCCTGTTCTTCCAGACCGAGCATGCGGACCAGCATAGTCACCGCTTCCAGCATGGTGACATTATTATATGGTTTGTAAACGGCTCCCGGATAGCCGGCAACGACGCCGCAGGCCTCCATTTCAGCTATTGCCTGCCGGGCCCACGCGGCTTCCTCCAAATCCACAAGTTTACTTCCCTCAGCATTTAATACCCGTCCCCCGGCTAAGGTTAATAATACCGCCAACGCCAGGACCAAAGAATACAATCTCGCGTACCTAAAAATGGACAAGCATCATCCCTCCCCAATACTATATTAGCCTTCACCCATGCGGGAATACATCTTTGCCTATTGATCAAATACCCGCCGCCCGCAACAGTGGAGTACCCTGTCGCCCTAATCTATATACTTCCATCCACAGGGGTAATTTTCCTATCACCGGCAAAGAAATATTAACTAAGAAACATTGGCATAACATTAAAAAGCCTCCCCGGGGGGAGGCGGTAGCGGGTTATATATTATTTAACGGGCCTAACGTGTTGCTGAAACGCCCTGCGGCCTGGCCCGGTTCAACGGCCGCTGGGGCAATGGCCGGCCATTCTTTGTTCCCATTTTTCGGAGCATTTTGCCTGCCCGTTCCCGGTTGTTTTGCCTTCAGCAGTTGCCTGGGCAATCTTTGCCTGACGGGCTTCTTTTATTTTTTCCATAACTTGTTCAACGGTCCGGCCCTGGGCGCCGGCAATTTCGTCCAATTTCTTGCCGGCGTCCATTTCAGCCTTCAGCTCATCTTTGCTCATTCCCAGTACGTCAGCCAACTGATCCAGGTCGCGGCCCGGGAAACGATCGCCAGATCCGCCCCAGCCACCCGGGAAACCAAAACCGGCACATGCGCCGTCCGCGGATTTTTCAATCATCTCGTCCGCTTTTTCCCTGGTTATGGCGCCTGCCTGGACAGCCTCGTCGATCATGTCCCGCCGGGTTTTTTCTATTGCCGTGGTCAGACTGTCTTCATCCACACCAAGATTTACCGCCAGTTTGGCGATAAAACCCTGGCACATGGCCTTCATGCCGGTCGGCCCAGCCTGGTTGTCAGCCGCAAAAGACACTCCCGCCACGACCCCGGTTAGAACCACTACCGCCGCCAGCACCGCCACTAAGCGCCATTTGATCGATTTCAATACTTCACCTGCTTTCTTTGAATTTTGTAAAGGCGCGCCCTCACTGAAACAATATCACGAATTTGCTGAATATAACCTTAAAGCTGTCTGTATCTTTCCTGAAGGTAATGGCAATTTCATGACATTCAGTGCGACAGGGGGTTATTTTCTTTGATATAATATAATCATTGATTGACCAGGCAATATTAAACCGGAGGTTAAACCGCGTTGAATAATATTTTTTTCTATCAGACAGAAATCGGGGAAATAGGCATCGCGGAAAACGGGGGTAATATTACCAATTTATATTTTGCAAATGAACAAATACCCCGCAACAACATTATTTTCGAAACTGCTATATTAAAAGAAGCAGCCGGGCAGTTGCTGGGCTACCTGGCGGGTCAACTGAAGGAATTTGACCTGCCTCTTGCCCTTGATGGCACAGAGTTTATGCTGCGGGTATGGAAAAGCCTGCTAAACATACCTTATGGCGAAACCCGCACCTACCGGGAAATAGCACAAAGCGTGGGAAATATAAAAGCCCCCAGGGCGGTGGGCCATGCCTGCAGCCGTAACCCGATCCCGGTTATTATCCCCTGCCACCGGGTGATCGGCGCCAACGGCAAGCTGACCGGCTTTGGAGGGGGGCTGGATGTCAAGGAATATCTGCTGAAGCTGGAAAGCAGTAGTAAAAAAATATAGGGCGGGCTTTAGCCCGCCGGTTGAATATTGAATGACGGGCTTTTGCCCGCCAAAGGTGGACGGTTGAAGCCCACCTGCGATTTTCTCTTGAGGGCCGGCCGAAACCTATCAGCACCCCTTACTGCCTGACACGCCCGGCATCTCCAGGATGTCGGCGGCATTTTCCAGCCAGTCCCCTTCAATAAGTTCGACCAATCCCCTGTCACAGGCTGTTGCAATCCTGGGGTCAATAGGGAGCCGGGCCAGTATATCGATTTCATGCTGACGGGCGATTTCTTCAATGTGGCTTTCTCCAAATATTTGGTGTTCCTTCTCACAGTCGGGGCACTTGTAAAAGGCCATGTTTTCCACTATGCCGATAATTGGGATATCCATCATTTTGGCCATTTTAACCGCCTTGGAGACGATCATTGAGACCAGTTCCTGGGGTGAGGTAACTATTATGATCCCGTCTACCGGTATTGATTGAAAAACCGTCAAAGAAACATCCCCGGTGCCCGGCGGCATATCAATGAACATGTAATCCACGTCGCCCCAGATCACTTCCGTCCAGAACTGCTTCACAGTGTTGCCGATAATTGGACCCCTCCAGACAACCGGATCGGTTTCATTCGGCAAGAGCAGGTTTGTCGACATGATTTCGATGCCGGTTTTACTCCTTGTGGGCAATAGCCCCAGCTCATTCCCGGTCACCCTCTCTTTGATGCCGAACACCTTCGGTATGGATGGCCCGGTAACGTCGGCGTCAAGGACGGCGGTGTTGTAGCCCCTTCTTTTCATCGTCACGGCAAGCAAGGACGTTACCAGTGATTTGCCTACGCCGCCCTTGCCGCTGACAATGCCGATAACCTTCTTAATATTGCTCATTTCATGCGGCTTTTCCAAGAAATCCTTTGGTGACTCCTTTCTTTCAGCGCAATCTTCGCCGCAGGAGCCGCATTTTTGGTCACAATCTTTGCTCATTTTCTCTCTCCTTTATATTTATATGTTATTCTAATTCTGGGTACGATTTTGCCCGGATCTATGCCTGAGACACCTGCCGCAGCCGTGTGACTGCTGGACGCCGTCACACAGCTTGTAGTCCCCGCCCTCAATTTTCAAAATATTTCCCATGACCAGGAACGCCGCAATTTTCCTGCGGGCATCATTATAACTTCTCTGGACAGTGGTGCGGGCGACATTCATTCTTTCCGCGCACTCTTCCTGGGTCATGGCCTCCAGATCAATAAGACGAATTGTCTCAAATTCATCTATAGTGATCACTACCCTTTCCCCAGTCGGACCTTGAGCGTTTAGTGGCCCGAATAAACTGTTTTCCGGCAGGTTGCACACCTTTCTCCGTTTTCTCGGCCGGGGCATGATTATTCACCTCAAGTATGTAATATAAGCAACAGGGGACTAAACCCCCTGTTACTTATTATTCTTCCACTATAGATTCTCCAACTGTTTGCTGACAATGTCAAGCCTGTTTTGGAGAAGTTCCTTCTGCTCTTCCAACAGTTCCTTCTTTGTCCTGGTTGCTTCCGGCGCAGCAGCGTAGTTCATTGCATATCCCGCATATCCCCGTCTGCAGCCGAATCCGCGCCCCCTGCCGGATCCATAACCCATCCCGGCGCCGTATCCGCCCGTATTGGCGTTTGCTCCGGCGCAGAAACCAAGGCCGCGGCCGCTTAACGGGCCATTTCCCGCAGGGCCGGTACCGTCTCCTCTTGGCATCTTTGTTGCCTCCCTTCATTAGTTATTGGCATATGTCCTTTATGTGTTTTATTATACCCTCGATATGAACATATGTCAACAACTAATTTCAGCGCCTTTAAATAATCCCCGGCGCTGCCCCGCCAATAGTTAACGAGTACTAACACCCATGACAATACTTTACGCGTCTCTAAGGATCGGGGCAAGGGACCTTTCCCCTTTGTCCTGAATAATAGCGTTTACCGCATCGATCCTGGACTGGTCGTAGATTTTAAAAAGCAGTTCGGCCCGTTGCCGGTTATGGTATACTTTCCAGTATCGCGCCAGTAAGTAATCCCTGCCCTTATTGTTTATAAACCCTTGAACATCTTCAACGGGAAATCCTAAAAATATGCCCACCTCATGCGGGCAGGTAAATGCAAACCTCCTTTTTAATAGCTGCATTTTATCTTCTAAGGTTACAGCATCCTGATAACCCAAGGCGTTTAAAAAGGCCAGGTTGTTTTTTTTGGATAGGTATTTTTCGAGCATTTTACGCTTATAAAAAAGGACCGTGGCGATATCCGCACCGTTTTTCAGCTCGTAATATTCAAGTTTCAATTCCCGGCATATCTCTTGTTTATGGCAATTCCAGAGGTTAAAAATGTTTTTTCTGCGCACGGAAAAAGCAAGCAGAGTGGAGGGTTTCTTACCTTTAATTGTAGGGGCGGCGCCGAAGGAAACAATGGCTGCGATATAATCCTTGCCCTGCAGCCTGTTCAGACATTCCAAGTATTTAAATTTGAGCGCTGCGTCCAATCCATTGCCTCCCCTAAAATTAAAGGCGTCATATTTTATATGATGCCATACCTTGTTCCAGTTTTATTCACGTTTCAAAAATGACCATTTTTTGAACCCCCTGCGTTTTTGGCGGGCTTAAAGCCCGCCCTACAAGAAAAGGCACGTAAAAAAGCCGCCCTCCTTATCAGTACAAGAAGGCGACTTCTAGAATACAGACTTGCGTTTTAATTATTCAGGGGCGTATCTCCAGCAGGCAATGCCGGTTTTTTCTTAAACTTCAGACTCCAGTCGTCTAATATACTATAGACAACCGGAACGAGGAACAGGGTCACGAAGGTGGTGGCCAGCAGGCCGCCGATAACCACGGTGGCCAGCGGAGCGTTGATTTCGCCGCCTTCCCCCAGTCCTGTCACCATGGGCGTCATGGCCAGGATGGTGGCCAGGGCCGTCATTAAGATCGGCCGCAGCCTTACCCTGCCGGTCTCCGTCAGGGCGACGGTCCGCTCCATGCCCGCAGCCAGCATTTGTTTCAGGTAATCAATATAGACGATGGCGTTGGCGACGGCGATACCCACCAGCATGATAATTCCGATAAACGCCGCGACGCTGAAACTTCTCCCCGTCAACAGTAGCGCCAGAACGACCCCGATCACCGCGCCGGGCAGAGAGAACAGAATCACAAACGGATCCCGGAATGATTCATACTGTATCACCAGGACCACGTATACCAGCAAAATCGCCATTAGAAACGCCCACAACAGGCTTTCGAAGGATTCCATCATCTGCTCATTCGCCCCGCCGTAGTCAATGGTATAACCGGCCGGGAGCTGGATATCCGTCAACTGGGCCTGGATATCCTTGGTAACGCTGTTTAAATCCCTGTTTAACAGATCACAGGAGATGGTGGCCTGGCGGGACTGGTCCTTCCGGTCAATCTGCACCGGCCCGGTTGACAAGTCAAAACTGGCAATTTCAGATAAAGGAACACTGCCGCCCTGGGTGGTCAAGATTTGTATCTGCCTCATGGTCTCCAGATCACCGGTTTCGTTTGCGGCGCCGGTCACCCTGATATCGAGCTCGTCCCCCTCGATACGGTATTTTGAAGCCACTGTGCCGTTAATAGCGGTCCTGATTTCGCTGGAAACCTGGGCTGGCGTCAAACCGAAATACATCGCCCGCTGGCGGTCGATCCTCACCTGCACCTCAGGATTTCCGTCCTCCATGGAGGATTTAACTTCCCGGGTGCCGGGGACCTTGGCCACAATGCCTTCAATTTGTTTGGAGATACTGCGGAGTGTATCCAGGTCATCGCCCTGGAGGTTGATTTGGATGGCGCTCTCGCTGCCCATAGACATCTCTTCGCTTACGCTTACTGACTTTTTAACTCCAGGCATATCCCTGAGCGACTGCCTTATTTCTTCCGCCACCAGTTCCACCCCTTTACGTTCACCCTTGGGCAGCAGCTGGACGCTGAAGGTGGCTGTATTCGCTCCGCCGCCGGACATTGACATTATCCCTTCACTGCCGATTCTTGTATATATGACTTCGACAGCGGGATTGCCCAATATTTTCTCCTCGGCGACCACGGCGATCTTGTCCACATCCTCAAGGATGGAGCCCTTGTCAGCTTCGATGGTAACCGCAATAGTGCCGGAATCAGAAGCCGGCATGAACTCAGCGCCAACGTAGGGTATCATACAAAGGGAGGCGATAATCAGGACCGCCGCACTGATAACAACTACGCGTCTGCGGCCCAGCGCCCACTGCAGGGCTGTTTTATATTTTTCGCCCAAGCCGTCCAGCCAGTCTCCCAGACGGTGGAACCGCACGCTGATAAAGCCCCTCGCATCTTTTCTTTCCATAACTTTATCTGTCAGCATACGGGACGACATAAACGGCACCACCGCCAATGATACCAGCAGGGAACAGGCTATGGCGATGCAGATGGTCAGGGCCAGCGGCCTGAACAAGATCCCGGCGATCCCTCCGGCAAAGCCAATGGGCAGGAATACCACAAGCATAGTCAGGGTACTGGCCAGGACCGCCCCGCCCACTTCACCGGTGCCCTTCAGGGCTGCTTCCCGGGCGGACAGGCCCAGGCTGCGGTGGCGATAAATATTTTCGAAAACCACGATGGAGTCGTCGATCATGCGCCCCACCCCAAGGGCCAGGCCTCCCAGAGTAATGATATTCAAAGTGCTGCCGTTATAAAAAAGCACGATAAAAGTGGCCATCAGCGACAGGGGTATGGCCATGCCGACAATGGCCGTACTGCGCAGGCTGCGCATGAACACGAAGATAATCAGGACAGCCAGAATTGCCCCCTCGACCAGTGTGCTGGCGGTACTACCGATGGATTTATTGATATAGTCCGACTGATCCATGAGGTATTCTACGTCTACCTTGCCGCCAATTTCACTATTAATTTTCTCCATTTCTATTTTTACGTTACCACAAGCTGAGACAGTATTGGCGTCGCTCCCCTTCTGGCACAGGATGCTCACCGCGGGCCGCCCGTTAACGCGGCTGATTTGTTCTGTCTCTTTATAGCCTTCGCTGATTTCCGCGATTTCTTTAAGCTGGATTTTTCCGCCGGTGGCAGTCGTGAGCGCTACTTCTCCCACATCGCCCAGGTTTTCAAATTCCTGCAGGCTGCGGACAAAATATTTTCGTTCGCCATAGTGGATGTCCCCGCTGGACATGTTGTAATTTTCCGCGGCCAGGGCGCCGGTTACCTGGTTCAGGCTCAAGCCGTAGTTCTGGGCCTTGACCGGGTCAACCGCCACTTTTACTTCCCGTTCACGGCCGCCAAGAATAGTTACTGCGGCTATTTCCGAAACGCGCGACAACCGGGGTTCGATGCTGTCTTCAGCCATGCTCTGCAATTGCGCCAGGGAGAGTTCGTCGGAACCGATGGCGACCGCAATGACCGGCATCATGTTCAGGTCCATTTTCATCACCTGGGGTTTGGAGGCGTCTTCCGGCAGATAAGCTTCCGCCATGGAGATTTTATCCCGGATATCCGCCATGGCGCTGTCCATGTTCGTGCCGTATTTGAAGCCGATCAGGACTATGGATGAACCGGCCCTGGACTGGGATATTAAAGTATCAACATTACTTACTGTGGCCAGCATGTCTTCAATTGGTTTGCTGAGCTGCTCTTCGATTTCTTCCGGGCCGGCGCCGCTATAGCTGGTGATAACAGCCGCGTAGGGCAATTCCATATCGGGCATCAGGTCAACAGGCATCTGGGCCACGCTCATCCCACCGATCAAGATAAGCGCGGCAATTAGGATGATCACCGTTGCCGGCCTGTTTACCGCGAACTGGGCAATTTTCCTGATCATTCCGCATTTCCTCCGTCAGCAAAATTCAGCACGCTGGTTTCGTCGATGAGGGTGTTGCCTTTGGTAACCACTCTTTGCCCTTCCTGAAGGCCCGTGATTATTTCAGTATAGAGCCCATCGTTCAGTCCTGTTCGCACTATTACCGCCTGGGCGCGGTTTTCGTCGTTTATAACGTACACGATATTCTCACCGCTTTTGGGCAGGACCGCGACCATGGGAATGGCAAGAACACCCGCACGGCTCTGCGTGCCGAGCATGACCTTGGCAAACATGCCGGATTTAGCCTGTGCCGATGGGTTATTGGGGAGGGAAACCCTTACCGAATAGGTACGCAAAACCGGATCGGCCACAGACGCGACACTCTTGATCGCGCCTTCAAGGGGTTCTTTGCCAACGGCGTCGATCATTACCTTGACCCCTGTACCCGCTTGGACAGACGAGATATCCGCTTCACTCACTTTTACTTCAATCTCCAGGTCGGCGGTATTGTTGATCACGGCCACAGGGCTCTGCGGGTTGGCCGTATCTCCAACCGAAACATCAACCCGTCCGACTATTCCATCCATGGGACTGACGACCTGACAGTCAGACAAGTTTTGCCGGGCCAGGCTGAGCGCAGCCTCGGCCTGGGCCACGCCCGCCTCCGCGGCGCCGGTGTTGAGCACGTCATACTGGGCCTTGGCTGCTTCCAGCGCCTGGTCGGAAACAGCTGAGGCATTATGCAGTTCCGCCATGCGGTTATAGTTGGTCAGGGCTGCCTGACGCTGGACCTCGTTGGCAGCCAGCGCGGCCCTGGCGGTGGCCAGCCCCGCTTCAGCCTGCTGGACGGCTGCATTCAGCTTGCCGCTGTCCAGGCTGGCCAGGACCTGCCCCTGCCGGACCGACTGTCCCTCGATCACATGGACCGCCGTAACCCGGCCCGACAGCTTGGGCATCACCGCTTCTTCATTGCCGCCCTTCACCCGGCCGGGATATTCCGCAAATTTTGTTATATCCATTATTTTCGCCACCGCTGTTTCGACGTTTATGGGATCCTGTACCGCCTCTTCTTCCTTTTTCCCACAGCCGCTCACAACTATTATCAACAGCAGCATGCCTGCCAGTACGGCCATGATCTTACAACGCCTTATTTTCACCCGAGCTCCCCCTTTAATTCAAGGTCGAAATGATAAATATGTAATTCTTTGTATCATTAATAACTTTCCGTATCGCAATTCACCAACCGGTCATTCAAATGACTGTAAAACTACAGGTTGATTTTTCGCGGATAAAAATTTCATTCTGCTTTTACCAGCGCCATACCTCCTTATTTCCAGCCTGCCGGCCATTTCTTTTTCAGGCCCGAACCATTAAACAAACCTTCCTTTTCCTTCAAGCGGCATCAAGCCTTTTTTGGCAGGCAGCTTGTTCCCATGTCAATCTCCCTGATTTTGCTTTCACAACTTATAACTCCGAACATGATCATATTCCAGAACTCGGCAAGAATCTGATCGACGCTCAAGTCGCCTCCGTCGAGTTTGAGCAGCGCTTCGACACAGGTACGTATTATGGTTCCGAAAATTTCCATGTCTATATCCGGCCTGATATCTCCACTGGCTATGCCTTGCTTGATAAAGTCCCCTTGATACCGTGCCAGGAAATTCTGCATGTCCATAAACTTCTGCCATTCAGCCGGGTAATGCTTTTTGAGCTCGATAATCCTTACCGGATCACCGCTGATAATGGCCGTCATCTTGTCCATCCAGAAACTATCAGCATCAAGGATGGCAAGGAGCCTTTCCTTTTCCATAGCAACAAAGCTCGTACAAACCGCGCTGATAATATCGTCCTTACCTGTAAAATATTTGTAGACGGTTTTAGTGCTGATCCCCAAGTCGGCGGTAATATCCCCGATGGTGAACCTCCGGAAACCATATTTTTTGATCTGTTCCATGGCTGAGAGTATAATTTTGTCTCTCATTGGCTTCCCTCCCCCCATGGAAAACTTTTTATTTTTTATGTTTTCCATGCTAACATTAAAAGGCCGGAAAATCAACCATTATTTCCACTGGCAGCACAAGATTGCCTTAATTCGCAAAAAAAAACCGGGAAGTTGCTCTCCCGGCTCATACAGGCATAATATCCCAGTATGCCGGGATTTTCCACAATGCCAAAACGCTAATCCACAGGCACAAAATAAAAAGAGGGATCGGGCAACGGGCACTTCCAGCCGCGCGATGTCTTTTTTACCGGGCAGGCAGGAAAAAGACAATAAAAATAAAATTATACCTCTGTGGGGGTAAATTCGATGATTGAAATTAAAAACCTGAGTAAAATATTTTTTGCCTCGGGACAAGAGGTTGTGGCCCTGGACGACGTCAACCTCAGTGTGCACAAGGGTGAAATATTCGGCATTATCGGCCTTAGCGGGGCAGGCAAGAGTACGCTGATCCGCTGCATCAATATGCTGGAAAAACCCACCCGGGGCTCCATCGCTGTTGACGGCCGGGAGATCACTTTGCTGGACCGGCATGAGCTGCGCCTGGCCCGGCAGAAAATCGGCATGATCTTCCAACAATTTAATCTGCTGTCATCGCGTACCGTCTTTAATAATGTGCTGTTTCCGCTGGAGATTTCCGGAATGCCGCGGCAGGAAGCAACAAAACGTGTTCAGGAACTGCTGGATCTGGTGGGGCTAACTGATAAAGCGGGAATGTACCCGGCCCAGTTAAGCGGCGGCCAAAAACAGCGGGTGGGGATTGCCCGGGCGTTGGCCAACGACCCCATGCTTCTCTTGTCCGATGAGGCTACCTCCGCCCTGGACCCGCAGACGACCCGCTCGATCCTGAGGTTGCTCAAGGACATCAATCGCCAGCTCCATTTGACAATTTTATTAATCACCCATGACATGAATGTGATCAAAGAAGTGTGTGACCGGGTGGCGGTAATCGACCATTCCCGGATTGTGGAGGTAGGAGACGTCCTGGAGGTATTCTCCAACCCGCGCACGCCCACTTCCCATAGTTTTGTCAACGCGGTGATCAGCAAGGACATCCCGGGCGAGCTGTTGCATGGCACAACCGGGGTTAACGGCGACGTTGCCGGCAGGCTAATCCGGGTCTCATTCATCGGCGCTGCCGCCGGCGAACCGTTGATATCCTCCATGATCCGGCGCTATAATGTGGATGTCAACATCATCTACGGCAACATTGACCGCATCAAGGATACACCATTTGGTAATTTAACCCTTGAAGTGCTCGGACATCCCGGGTTATTGCAGGAGGCCTTGGACTATCTGCGCGGTCAGGGCCTGGAAATAGAGGTGCTTAGAAATGCTTGAGCTTTTGGGGGAAAACGCCTGGCTTACCGGCAAGGTATTGGTAGCCACCTGGGAGACCATCTACATGGTCCTGATATCTACAGTTTTGAGCTACCTGTTCGGCCTGCCCCTGGGGATTATCCTGGTCACTACCGCTGAAAACCACATCCTGCAGAACAAGGGCTTCAACCAGGTCCTCGGGTCGGTTGTCAACGCCGCCAGATCCATCCCGTTTATTATATTTCTAATCCTGCTGATCCCGCTGACCCGCTTTTTAATCGGCACCTCGATTGGCACGGTGGCCTCCATAGTACCCCTGACCCTTGCCGCCATACCCTTTGTCGCCCGCATCGTGGAGACCTCGTTAAAAGAAATCGAGCAGGGGCTGATTGAGGCGGCCATTTCCATGGGGGCCAACGCCCGGCAAATCATCAGCAAGGTTTTGTTGCCTGAAGCAATGCCATCCCTGATGCTGGGGGTAGCCATAACCGCCATTAACCTGGTTGGCTATTCAGCTATGGCGGGAATTGTGGGAGGAGGTGGACTGGGTACACTGGCTTACTATTATGGCTACCAGCGTTACGAGGACACCGTGATGTGGATTACCGTCATTGTCCTAATCATTCTGGTGCAGGGGATGCAAATGCTTGGTGACAACCTGGCTAATAAAATAGTTAACAAAAGGAGGTAATAAGGTGAAGAAATTCTTAGTACTGATCGGCTGTATAATTTTTGCTGCGGGTATCCTGGCCGGCTGCGGCAGCCAACCGGATCAAAATACTGCAGGAAAGGACGGCGCCCCCGCCAAGTTAGTAGTCGGCGCCACCGCCAAGCCGCATGCGGAAATACTGGAGGTTGTTAAGCCTATTCTGCAAAAAGATAACGTTGATTTGGAAATCAAGGTGTTTACCGATTATGTATTGTTGAACCCGGCCCTGAAGGACAAACAAATTGACGCCAACTTTTTCCAGCACCTGCCCTACCTGGAGGATTACAACGCCAAGAATAACGCTAAACTGGACTGGACAGTGAAGGTCCATACCGAACCCATGGGTGTGTATTCCAAAAAGGTTACCAAACTTGACACCCTGGCCGAAGGCGCCAGTGTCGGCATACCAAACGACGCCACCAACGGCGGGCGCGCCCTGGCGGTACTGGAGCAAGCCGGGCTGCTTAAACTCAAGGACGGCGCCGGCGTTACCGCCACTGACAAGGATATCGCCGATAACCCCAAAAAACTTAAAATCAACATGATGGACGCGGCGATGCTGCCCAGAGCCCTGGAGGACCTGGACCTGTGCGTGAT
>CAYMJG010000008.1:24232-47266 GCA_964390855.1 uncultured Eubacteriales bacterium
CACTTTTTTTATGATAATAATACGCTTTCCCAGATCAACAATATGATTAACCCTGCCGCTTGATAAACCCGCTTGCAAAGAGCACAATTCATCGTATTACCCCCTTCTCGTCTTAAAATCATCCAACCATTCATTCCTGTTTGGATGATATGCGGTTAGCATCCAAAGGTGGCCCCGCCCCAATGACAAACCACATGGATTACTATGCCTGCACTAGAATAACCCAATTCAATATAATACCTTAAGTTGATGGGCACTGTAACGTCACCTATTATAACCCGACTTTTACAGTTTAAAAAAAGTGATAAGCCCATGGGCGCTTAAACCACGGGCTTTTTAGCGGTTTGATCGTAAATGAAACGTGTTATGCTAAAGTGATATAAGTAGGCCCCGGGAGTCTAAACCCCGGGGCTTATAGCAGGCATCCCCGGGAACCCTAATCCCAGAGCTCATAGCAAGTGTTTATAGTCCCTTTTTCCGCTTATAATGCGTCTTATCTCCACCGTCTTGTTATCCAGCAAGACATAAAATACCAGGTACTTATCAACAACCAATATCCGATATCCTTTACGGTTCAGTCTTTGAACCTTCGGCATCACACCTATCAGAGGGAAATCTTCCAATTGTAAAATGCTTTTTTCGATGTTATCAGCCATTTTAAGAGCTGCAGAGGCGCTGTCTTTTGAAATATAGTCGGCAATGCCGAACAAATCTTGCTCTGCCGCCTCAGTAATTTTAATCAAATGCTTCGGCATGGATACGTGTCCTTATGTCTTCCATAGCTTTGCGGAACTGACGGCGCTTTCCTGCGCGGCTTTGTTCCTCGGCCTCGTCCAGTTTATCGTAGAGATCCAATAATGCTTGCTGTTCTTCAAAAAGCTGCTGGCTCATGATCACCAAATGACCGCATCCGTTCTTGGTAATATAAACCGGCTTTTGTTCTTTGATACAAATTTCCTCAATCTCAGGGGTCTTGTTCCGCAAATCGGAAACAGGACGAATCACCGGCATTTTTCTCACCTCACGGCTAAGTTATTATCAGTATTATATCATAATATTGACAACATTTAAACCAAAACATTTTTTGCTTTGCAAGACGGCAGCGCGGCAAATGTTTACGCCACGCGTTGGGACTGTATGGTACGTGTCAATACCATAAATGGAGACCCCTATCTTCTTTCTCCGGAAGAACCGGGGAGATTTTTAGAGGCTGCAAAAAAAATTTTAGAGATGGCAGATCAATTGCGGAAATGAATGCCCCATCATAACCGGCCGGTAATCGAATCTAGCTTTTTTCGTCGTTGTCATAGGGTTTATTTCTTTATGTATTAACTGTAGAAAGCACACGACCGCCTGAATGAGGCGGTCGCTCGATCATCAGGGTATTCGACAAGCTGTGGGGCTTGCCGCCAAAATAACTGGGGCTTTTTCACGAAAATCAGTTACAATTCTTTCCCATCCCAGCAGTAGGTGCAGAGCTTGTCCCTGTCCACACCGATGGCCCCAATCATGTCGTGGATGTTTTGATATTTCAGCGATGTCAGGTTGAGCCTCTTGCTGATACAGTCTACCATACAATTGTATTGTTCCGTCGCCGGGTTGGAATAGGCTTCAAGGGAGGCCGGCTCTTTTCCTTCAAGCTTGATGATTGCCTGCCTGGCCGCCAGGTCCGCGGCCGACCGGGAAGCCGAAAAATTCAGGTATTTACAACCGAAAAGGATCGGCGGGCAGGCGGTGCGGATGTGGACCTCCCGGGCTTGACATTTATACAGCAGGTCCACGGTTTCCCGCATCTGCGTGCCGCGTACAATAGAGTCGTCGCAAAGGAGCAGGCTTTTGCCTTTAACAAGTTGGGGAATGGGCATCAGTTTCATCCTGGCCACCAGGTTTCTAATTTCCTGTTTCTGCGGCATAAAACTTCTGGACCAGGTGGGGGTATACTTGATGAAAGGACGCCCGTAAGGCACCTTGGATTGATTTGAATAACCAATGGCATGTCCGACACCGGAATCCGGCACACCGGCAACCATATCAACCCTCACATTATCTTTTTGGGCCAGCAGGGCGCCGTTTCTATAGCGCATGGCCTCCACGCTCACTCCTTCATATGTTGAAGAGGGGTACCCATAATAGATCCATAAAAAGGCGCAGATCCGCATTTTATTTCCGGGCGGGGAAATTTGCTCAATACCTTCCTCCGTAACCAAAATGATTTCTCCTGGGCCGGGCTCATAGTCAAATCCGTAACCGAGGTTGGCGAAGGCGCAGGACTCGGAGGAAACACAGTAGGCGCCCTCTTTTTTCCCTACTACAAGGGGGGTCCGGCCAAATTTGTCTCTGGACGCGTAAATCCCGCGCGGCGTCAAGAGCAGGATTGAGCAGGATCCCTGAATCAGCTCTTGCGCCTTTAGCAAACCTTCCTTAAAAGAATTCTCATGGTCGATAATCACCGACACCAACTCCGTCGGGTTAATAGCGCCCCTGCTTGTCTCCATAAAATGAATGTTTTTTCGCTCGGAGAACTCTTGAGCGACGATTTCATCGAGATTGTTAATCCGGCCCACAGTGCTAATCGCGTACTGGCCCAGGTGTGAGCGCACCGTCAGGGGCTGCGGATCCGTATCGCTGATACAGCCCAGACCCATTTTGCCTCTAAGATTAACTATCTCGGCGTCAAATTTGGCCCTAAATTGTGTATTCTCAATATTATGAATCGACCTGTTGAAACAACTTCCTTCCCAGATCGCCATGCCCCCCCGGCTGGTACCCAGGTGTGAATGGTAATCCGTACCGAAATATACATCCGTAACACAGTCGTCTTTAGAAACAACACCAAATAAACCGCCCAAAATTACACCCCTAGACTGATATATTTGCGCTTAAAAAATGTCCATTAATAGAATTACACTTTTATAATAATATTGCAACAATATTTTATATCCATTATGGCGAACACCTGGATGAGGATGTTTATTTTTTGGCCGGGCAGGCCCTTTTTGATGCGCTAAATGTTCCACTCCAGCACCTTGCTTAAAAAAGCGGCCAGTTCCGCCGTACCCGGCCGGGTAAACAGCTTTTCGCTGTCCCCGTGTTCGACCAGCCTGCCGTCCACAATAAACATCAGCTTGTCACAGGCCTTTTTAGCAAAACCCATTTCGTGCGTCACCAGTATAATGTTTAGTCCTTCATTCCCCAACTCATTTAACATATCCAGCACCTCGCCGGTGAGTTCAGGGTCCAGCGCGCTGGTCGGTTCATCCAGCAAAAGCAGCCTCGGCTTAACTACGACAGCCCTGGCGATGGCCACCCTCTGCTGTTGTCCACCGGATAGTTCATGGGGAAATTTGTGCCTGTCGGCGGAGAGCCCAAACCTGCCCAGCAAAGCGTCAGCAGCCGTTTCTGCATCAGTTTTGGTGTAACCGTGGACATTTACCAGCGGCAAAATGACGTTCTGCCTGGCGGTAAGGTGATTAAAAAGGCCCTTGGCCTGGAAGACAAAGCCTATTTTCCGGCGGTACTGGATTAAATGCTTTTCAGCAAAGCTAATTTTACTTCCATCAAAGGACACTTCCCCCGCCGTCGGCGGGATCAGCCCCCCGAGTATCCGCAACAAGGTGGACTTTCCTCCCCCGGACGGCCCGATAATCGCCAGGGTGTTAAAGTTTTCACCATAACAAATATTGTCCAGCACCTTTTTCCCATCCGAAAAAATTTTGCCAACACCGTCAAGTTCAATTCTCATAGCTGAACCTGCCTTCAAGATACCTTGTGTACATGGAAATCGGGAAAGTGAGCAACAGATACAAAAGGCCCAGGAAGATGTAGCATTCAAATATGGCAAAGTTTGAAGCGCTGATCTCCCTGATGGTCTGGGTCAGTTCAATCACTGAAATCAGGGACAGCAGCGAAGAATCTTTGATAATCGAAGCAAATTGACCGGCCAGGGCGGGCAGGGTGCGTTTGACGATCTGCGGCAGGACAATCAGGCGCAATGTCTGTCCGCTCTCAAGGCCTACGGCTTTGGCCGCCTCCAGTTGTATAGGCTCGATTGAACCAATGCCTCCCCTGATAATTTCCGCGATATACGCGCCTTCAAAAATGGAAAGAATAAGCACCCCGGCCAAAAACCTGTTGTCGACGCCCCAAGCGGTACCGACAATATAAAAAAACAGGTAGACCTGCATAATCATCGGCGTGCCTCTGAAAAACTGCACGTATACCTTTGAAAAATAAGAAACTGCCAGGACCCGGGAATTGTTGGCCATAGCAGATAAAAAACCCAGCAGCAGGCTCACCACCAGGCTGACCAGGCTCAGTTCCACTGTTGCGGCGAATCCCTGCGCCAGCCTGTAGCGAAATGACCACAGGAAACTAAAGTCAAAACCGATACCCAGGCGCTTGACGGAAAAAAAGAAAAAAAGCACGAAAAGGGTCACCGCAATGAAGATATTAAAGGACCTCTGCAACAAAGTCGTTTTGTCATTAGCACCCTTGATGAAAAGCCTATAAAATGGCATATCGTCCCCTATTTATCCAGGTCAGAAAAAAACCAGGCAAAGCCGTTTTGATCAAAGGCTGCCTTTTCTTCCTTTAAATATTTTTCAGTTATGGCGTCAAATCCTTTTTGGGCATAGTATCCGTCGATAAACAGGTTCAATTGCCCCAGCAGTTCCTGATTGCCTTTTTTTACTCCCACCCCCCAGTACTCAACATCCTGGAAAGGGATGAAAACTGCCTTAGTGGTTCCCGGATTTTTTAAATTGTTTCTGTAAACAGTTAGCTGGTCATATATAAAAGCGTCCGCTTTTCCTTGAACAACCTCCGTGACACAGGCACTTTCATCCGGGAATGGTACGACCTTTGCGTTTTTTAGATTTTTCTCCGCATAGATTTGTCCCGAGGAACCAGTCTTCACGGCAACTATTTTTCCGTTCTGGTTCAGATCCTCCGCTCTGTCAATATCCGACCCGCCGTTCACAAGCAGGGCCAGCAGGGCTTTAGCATATGGCTTGGAAAAATCGATTTTCTCCATTCTTTCCTCCTTTATTGTCATGGAGGAAATTACCATATCGATTTTCCCCGTCTGCAACGCGGGCACCAAGCCGTCCCAGCTGATATTCTCAATTTTTACGGGCCTGCCGGCAAATTCACCGAAAGCTCTGGCCAAGTCAACGCTAACACCAGTTGGATTGCCGTACTCGTCCTTTGTTTCAAAAGGCGGGTAGGCCAGTTCCATGCCCACGATTAGTTCATTTGGCGCCTTCCGTCCACATCCGGTTAGGATTAGAACAGCACAAATCAAGACAGGTATTATGGAAAGAAATTTTTTCACTAATTTTCCCCCTTAATAGAAACGGGGACGCACCCCGGCTTAAAATAATATAACAGTAAGGGATTTTGACGCTTTGTATTGATCTTCATAGAAATGATATAGTTTATTTATTGAATTTACAATAAATACTTTTAACAGAACTTATATTTATTGGAATACCCAATGCCTTTATTTAATTAATGGCAATAGCTCCCTAAATTCAGCTGTACCGGCTTTCTTAATTAGGTCGAAAAAAATTGTTTCCGTATTGATAACCACCGCGCCCATTAGCGACATTAGAGCCAAACCATTAAGATAATTCTCCTTTGTGCGCGAACATACGGCGTCCCCTACCACAAAAACCTGGTAACCACAGGCAAGTAAATCCCTGACTGTTTGGTAAACACAAACATGGGCTTCCATCCCGGCAACAATGATTTTTCTTTTTCCCAGCTGTTTCAGGGCCGCCAGTACCTCCGCAGTACAACCCGAAAATGTAGTTTTTTCAAATATTAAAGCCCCGGGTATATTCAGGCTGATATCCGCTACAGTCTTGCCCAGCCCTTTGGGATATTGTTCAGTGGCGATAACCGGCATCTTCAAATATGCAGCCGCGCTAATTAAGGTATTGCTCCTGCGGATAACCTGTTCACGATACTTCATCGCCGCCGCCAGGCGTTCCTGAATATCAATAATCATCAGGGCCGCCTCGTCCCTGTTTAAAGTGAACCTGTCCAGGATAAACACCCCTTTAAATTATTCTTAGCCGCCCCTAATGCCAATCGTCTTCAGCAATAAATGGATTTAACTCTTTCGCCTTATCATAAGCCTGCATGGCGTCTTCATGACGTCCCAGTTCATTTAGCGCCACACCTTTGTTTATCCAGACGGAGGGATTGTCCGGATCCAACTCCATTGCTCTTTCATAGGCCTGCAGGGCTTGATCATGCCGGCCCATCTCACCGAGCACAACACCCTTGTTAATCCAGGCGGAAGGTTCGTCTGGGCAGAGCTGCAGCACCTTTTCAAAGTCCCGCAGCGCCTCTTCGCTTCGTCCTAGAGAACCAAGGGCCACACCTTTGTTCAACCAAATAGAGGGATCATCGGGAAAAATCCCCGCTGCCTTTTCATAAGAGTGCAGCGCTTCTTCACTTCGCCCCAATTCACCAAGCGCGATACCTTTATTCAGCAGGGCAAAAGGATCACCCGGTTCGTGTTCCAATGTTTTTTCAAAAGCTTCTATTGCCTCTTCATAACGGCCTATGGAACCCAGCGCAACACCCTTGTTAAACCAGACATAATGATCCGCCGGGTTTAACTCCAGGGCCTTGTCAAAGGCTTTCACAGCTTGATCATGCCGGCCGGCAGAGCCCAGCGCGACACCTTTGCTAAACCAGACTGTGGGATCATCCGGGTTTTTCTGCAACGCCTTTTCAAAGGCCAAAATCGCTTCCTCAAAGCGATCCAACTTGCTCAGGGCCAGGCCCCTCTTGATCCAGGCGGTTGGATCCTGCGGATTTTTCTCCATTTCCTTTTCGCATTCCAGCAGTAATTTTTCATATGGGTTCGCGCTATTTGTTTTTTTATTAAGATTATTTACATCGTTCCCATTACTGGGTTTGGCCATTGTTTTCTCTCCTCCAGGGTTTTATTTTATGCTCAGACAATCATTTCAGTTTAACATTTAAATATTCACCGGTAAACTCTATGTGCATTTACTTTCCCGCCCAAGCTATTATTTTTACCTATAGATGCCATAAGTTTTATTGACATCCTGGACGAAAATAATGCCGTTGCCCGGTTGATCTATTTTTAAATTTGTCCGTATTGATGATACTATTGCTTCAGTTGAATCCTCCTCAGATAAAATTATGACAATCTCCTTCTCCGGCTCGATGTCCATTAAGAATAGTTTTTTTGTTTCATGAATACCGGATCCCCTGCCGTTAATGATCGTGCCGCCTTTTGAACCTGCCCCGGAAGCGGCGTCAATAACCTCCTCGGCCTTACCCCGATCTACAATTATCGTTATGGCGTGATACATAATATTATCTGCACCTCTTTTGCTTTTAATATCTTCACAGGATATTTTTCTTGTTCCCAAAACGGCGCAAACGGTAGTTGTAAACACCACCCCATGGTTTGGCTTATTAAACGCAAACTCCTTATTCATCTTTTCCAGGGCTTCATAAGCTGTCTTCCGGTCAGCCAGCATTAAAACAATTTCTTTTTTTACATCAGATAGCCCCAAAAAATTTAAAACCCGGCTATCTACTGTTCCCTTGCCCAATGCTACTGTCCCGCCCGGGACACCATATCGTTTAGCTGCTCTAATTAATTTACTGGCCATGCCGGCATTGACTATTGCATATATTAACTCGACATCTGAGTCTTCAGCCTTATTAGCCAATCTGATCCATTCCTTCCTTTTTAGATTTAACTTTGAATATAAACCCCAGTGTTTGCAGCGCTATGATCGGGGTCATGGCCACCATGGCAATCATGCCGAAACCGTCGGCTAAAACATTGGCGCCTTCTATAGCCTGGGCCGCCCCATGCGCGTACGCCAGGATAAAGGTGGCCGTCATCGGTCCCGACGCCACCCCGCCGGCGTCAAAAGCAATACCGATAAAAAGCTTGGGAACAAAATACATCATGCTTATGGAAATAATATATCCCGGCAGGAGATATTGCCATAATTGCAACCCTGGAATGAGGATCCTGATCATGGATAAGGCTACTGCGGCGCCAACCCCGATAGCAAGTGTGAATAAAACAATTTTCCTGCTGACGTACCCGCTGGTAACATCCTCAATCTGGTGCGTCAGCACATAAACAGCCGGCTCGGCGATGACGGTAACAAAACCCAGTACAAATCCAATTAAAATTAAATAGGCCTTATTTTCCATCATAGCTAAACTATAGCCAACCGCGCTGCCCACTTCCATGAAGCCTGCGTTAACTCCAGCTAAAAACAGGACCAGCCCGATAAAAGTAAACAGTACCCCAAACAAAATCTTGCGCACGGCCTTGATGGATAACCTGAAGGATATTTTTTGAAAAATAATGAATATGGCCAGGATCGGCAACAGAGCCAGGGCTATATCCATCGCTGCTAGCGGCAATTGATGCAGAAACGGTTCGATAATTGCCGTTGATGCCGTTTCCAGGGGGAGATCCCCGGTTATTTTATCTGTTTTGGCGACGATGTTCATAACCATCACGGATATTATTGCGCCGGCGGAGGCAACGGCCACCAGGCCAAAACTGTCCTGTCCCGACGAACCGCTATCTTTTTTTAATTTTGAAATACCCACGGCCAGGGCCAGAATAAACGGCACGGTCAGAGCGCCGGTAGTGGCGCCCGAGGCATCGAAGGATAATGCCAGGAATTCCCGTGAAGTAAAAAGGGCCAGTAGAAAGATTAAACCGTACAATATGGTCAGTAGTTTATACAGAGGATAATTTAATACAATTCTGATCAGTCCCAGCGACAGCATTATAGCAATGCCGACTGAAACTATAATAACGATGCTGATCTTGGAAATCAGGCCGGATGTAACATAATCTATTTGTCCCGCTAAAATATGCAGATCCGGTTCGGCAATAGAAATAATAAAACCAAGCACAATCCCGGCCAAAGCCACAATCCATATTTTATTGGTTTTAACTATAGATGAACCCATGGTGTTGCCTATGGGAGTAATCCCGATGTCCACCCCGGCTAAAAAAATCGTCAAACCAATAATGATCAGGGCTGCGCCAATCAGAAACCTAATCAGATAAGGCGTATTAATGGAGGTTATGAAAAAATTGAGGATCAGCACCATTACTGTAATCGGCAGGACCGAATACAGGACTTCTTGAAACTTTTGTAATATTACACTCAAATAATGCCCCCCTTGCAGTAGTTTTTATTATGCCGCCTCTTTCCCTGTTATTATGCTGCCCTTATACCCTTCTATGGAAAAAGAGAAAGTCCCTTCCCCATAGTTCGGAAAGAGGCTATCTCTTTCTAACCGGTTTGCTTTTATTGGCATTTTTTATGACTGGTCAAATAAATAACTCCGGCTCATTTTCAACTATACTGCAGTTATCAATTAACATCCGCCTAATTTTTTTGAATGGTTCTGAATTCATGGATTTAGCCCCGGAAGGACATTTTTTTACACAGCTGCAGCAGCCTATGCATTTGGCGGCGTCGATATTGCTATAATTACTAAAATCTATTGCCTCCATCGGACAATTCTTTGCACATGTCCCGCAGTTTCCACACAGTTCATTTGTTTCCGGCAGCATAACAGTTTTAGGTTTTCTTTCTTTATAGGGATAGTTCCCCTTAACAAAAAGCCCGGGCAGGCTTGATAAATCCCCGCCCTCAACCATTGATAATTTTTCTTTAATTTCCGCCCCGAACCTGCGGGCAATTGCCAAATCCCTTTGATTCGGCCGTCCGGACCCGACCCGGTTGGTAAATGAGTGTTCACCGATAAAGGCGGCACCGGCAATACCGACAAAACCATTTTCTTCAAGTATGCCCTTTAACTCCAGCAGGGCGTCATCATAGTTGCGGTTTCCGTAGACTACCATAAGGACGGTTGCCGTGTTATTTCCTTTTACCTTTGTAAAATAATCAGTTAAAAATGCCGGAACCCTGCCTCCATGTACCGGCACTCCAACAATAACCAGATCTTCTTTACCAAAGGTTAAGCCCTTTTTCCTTTTGTTCGGCAAGGTAATATTATTTTCTCTTATACCGCCATTGCCGACCATGCCGCCGGCAACGGCCTTGACAATTTTAGCCGTTGCGCCGGTGGCGCTGAAATACAGTACATTTAAATGTTTATACATATGACGTTCCGCCTTCCTATAGCCCGTATTGACGCTTCATCTTTTCTACAAACCTATAATGGTCAGCGTTTTTTAGCTTTGCGGCCGCCGCCTCATCCAGCACAACGGTGATCTCTCCGCTATGCAGTTGTATGGCTGTGGCCGTTACCTGCGAAGTCACCGGCCCCTCCAGGCATTTGGCGACCATGTCCGCCTTCCTGGCGCCGTTTACAATCATTAGAATATTTTTTGCCTCCAGTATCGTGCCGATGCCCATGGTAATGGCAAAATGGGGCATCCGGCTGCGGTCAATATTTGCCTTTTTGTAAAAAGCCTGGTAGTTATCATCCAGGGTTTGTTCAGTCAAGGCCTGCACCCTGGTCCTGGAGCCAAGGGATGAACCCGGTTCATTAAATCCCCAATGCCCGTCCCCGCCGAGCCCTAATAGCTGCAAATCAATGCCGCCCGCTCTCTTAATTTCCTGCTCATACCAGGCACAAAATTTCTTCGGGTCTTTTGTTCGGCCATCGGGTATATAAATATTTTCCTTTTTAATGTTGATTTGTTTGAGCAATTCCTCATACATAAACCGGGCATAGCTCTGGTCCATGTCGTAGGTCTTCTCAAGGTCCATTCCCACCCCCAGGTATTCGTCCAGATTAAATGTCCTGACCTGAGAGAAGTCAAGACCCGCCCGGTGCATTTTAACCAATTCCCGGTAGGCGCCGATGGGCGTCCCCCCCGTCGCCAGGCCGAGAACGCAATCCGGTTTGGCTTTCACATAACCGGCAATGATTTCCGCCGCGTACCTGCTCATTTGCTCGTAATTTTCCCTGATAATAATATCCACCTTTTAATACTCCCCATCTGTTTTAGAATGAAATTTTAAACATGTGGATCCATTTCCCATTTAAAGGTTATTGCTCCTACCTATTATACAAGGTATCTCTTTATGTTAAAATACCTTTAGCACAATATCCAAAGATATCTAGTTGGGTTCTGGGGGTAAATATTTCCAGCCGGGGCCCTAAAAACAGAAATGAGGTGGCATAAGTTGAATTTAAGTGAAATTATCAGGGAACGACGGAGCATACGCAGGTACCAGGACAAAGACATCCCCCGCGAGGTTTTAAACGAACTGCTGGAGGACGCGCTGTGGGCGCCGTCGGGCACAAACAGGCAGAACTGGCACATTTATGTGGTTAAAGGCGAAAAAAAAGAAAAGCTATATAATAGCATGGCCCAGGCCGGCCGGATTTTAAAGCCCAAACTGGACGGGCTGCTTCCGGAAAAGGTTGTGGAAAGCACCATGAACTTCTTCAAAAGTCTCGGTGGCGCCCCGGTGCTGCTGATGATCTATATGCCGAAACACACTTACGACCTTACTAAGGAGATGAGCCTGTCAGAAAGGTATAAGATGGAGTATGACCGCTATGTCAATTCACTCAGCGCGGCGGCCCTGATCCAGAACATCTTGCTGCTGGCCAAAGAAAAGGGCCTTGGCGCCTGCTGGCTGACCGGCCCCAAGTACTCGGAAGAGACGATTAATGAAGTAATGGGCATTACAGATCAGGAGCTCGTTTCTGTGGTTACCATCGGCTATCCGGATCAGGACCCGCGCGCCCCCAAAAGAAAGGACGGGAAAATTGCATGGATCGGCTATTAGACTAGCAGACAAACGGCTCATATGGGCCGTTTGTTTTTTATCCATTAATACTAATGGACTAGAAGCAAAGGTGCAGAAATCTCCCCCCTTCCCGTTTCCATCGGCTTTGTCGAAAATGCGCCGCCGCTAACCAAAGGGCTAGCCAACTCCATACGAGGCAATTCCCGCTAATTTGACTAAAATATGTATCCAACCAATACATCCGGGTTAAACTTTAGTATGAAAAACAATTTCCCCTAAAAAAATTATACCTATATGGCCTGTAAAATTAAGGCCCGCACCAATTAATACAATCCTCGCTAGGAACAAACATTTTATCAACAATTTTGCGGCAGGATTACATCGTGGCTAGCGCCAACTATTCCCATGATAATGTAATACTTTAATTAGTCCTATTTCGAAAGGGCAACCTTTTGTCTGTGTGACCAAATACTCTTGCACGGCAAAAGAACGCAAAGCCAGGTCCATCCCCGGCAAATTCCGGGTTGGCAGACCGGCTGCCGAAAAATAGGATAGTTATCCAACTATCTTTTTGGGGGAGGGGCAGCCCGGTTATGGAAAAAATCCGCCTAATTATCATCAGCGAGGATATAACCGCAAGAAGGGGCTTAAATGCTATTTTTGGTATCGAAAGGGCATTTGATGTATTAGCTTGCGTATCATTACAGGAAGCCTTGGAAAAAGTGATCGACCTGCAACCTGACGTGATCCTGGTGGATATCCCCGGTGAGGAAATAGCCAAATGCGGGCAAAAATTCAGCAAGATTAAGCATGACTGCCCCTGCAGTATCATCATATCCCTTGTAGAAAATGAACAGTGCAATTATTTGGCTGAGTTTTTGGAAAAGGGTATAGACAGCTGTATCCCCAGGGGCATCATGCGCAGCTGTTTGGTAAAAACCGTTGAACTAACCTGCCGGGCGGGGGTTTTCTGCATGCCCGGATCCTTCAGAAAAATGCTTTCATGCCGTACCGGCCCGCCAGGAAGGCCAAACAATAGTGTTAACCTTGGCGGTTTCGGCAATAATACCAGCGGTATTATTGAAACCCTGACCAGGAGGGAAACAGAAATACTGCAATTAATGGCCGGCAATTACAACAACCAGGAAATAGCCGGCAAGCTTTTTATCAGTGAGCCCACTGTAAAAACCCATGTCAGCAGCATTTTACGGAAACTGGGGCAAAGAAATAGGGCCCAGGCGATAGTGTA
Organism: uncultured Eubacteriales bacterium; assembly: GCA_964390855.1. Classification (GTDB taxonomy): domain Bacteria; phylum Bacillota; class Desulfotomaculia; order Desulfotomaculales; family Pelotomaculaceae; genus Syntrophopropionicum. Next base: position 37,250 of record CAYMJG010000008.1, read on the forward strand.
CTCCTATAAGATAGGCCTGGTCAGCGATAAACAATTTGCATGTAAATAATAGCCGGACGGGGTGAGGATTCATACCCATGCCGGATACCATAAATAGTAAAAACATTTTAAATTTAAAGGGACCTTTAAAAAGGTCCCTTTAGTTGTGGCGGGGGGAATTTATTTTGCAGCGGATCAAATGCTTGGTTGCCTCAAGGAACACAGTGGTCCGTGACGGGGTGGCCCAGATCTTAAATTCATCTAAAGACATTAATATCATTGGCAGCAAGGGAACTGAAGCGGTCAAGGGGGCTGTTGAGCTGCAACCGGACCTGCTGGTGTACGTATTGTGCCCGGGGGAAAGCAACGATTTTGAGGTATTGACCAAAATAAAAAATTCCTGCAACTGGACCAAACTGATCCTTTTTTCTCCCGTATCTTTAAAAAAAGAGGTCCTTGAACAATACCTTTCTATTTGTGACGGTTACATGCAAGGCCCGCTTCTCCCCGGTTTTCTGCTCAAATCGCTGGAACTGGCATGTTATTCGGGTTACTTTTTTTTCCTGGGCTTTGTCGGTGATATTCGGCCGGATGACGGTAAAGAAATACAAGACACTCCACCAAACGCTTCATAGGCAGCACAAAATATAAGCCTTTTTTTCATACTGCCGGCGGATAGAAATATACCCCTATTCTGCTAGATTTATGTTTGTAAACTGGTTTGGCAAACAGCTCTTTATGAGGAGGTGATAAATGGCATTAGCCGGAACATATTTTCATGCGGAGCGCTGGAACTCAGTCACCAGAAAAGTGAATTGCAAGTAAAAAAGGAGGTAAATAATTAAATGAAAAAAACACTCTTAGTATCCCTGGCAGCCGTATTGGTTTTTGGTTTGATGGGCCTGGGTTTTGCCATGTGGTCGGATACGGTTACCGTTTCGGCCAGCGTTAACACAGGCAACGTACAGGTCGGTATCCGGGACGTGGGCACCAATGACAATATTTTAACAACTGATATCCTTGGCGGCGAAGCAACAAACGATGAAGACGGCCTTGAAGACGCCATGGATCTTGGCGGCGACCCGCAGGTATTGCCTGGTGTCAACGAAGAAGGTAAGAATGTTGCTTCAATGATCAGTGTTAACAATGGAGATGACCCTTATTTTACACTTGGTGAAACAGACTATTTCACTGCAATCACTGAAACAATTGAAAATGCGTACCCGTACTACGCTCCCACCACCCGCTTTGAAATTGCCTGTAACGGCACCATCCCTGTTAAACTTGACAAGATTAACATTGTAGAAACCGGCGATTTAAGCGGCTTAACCTGTGAAAGCTACACAGTTACCTACCCCAATGGGGAAACTAGCAGTTTTAATAGGGATGGGGAGCTCCTCCGTTTTGGCTTTGATCAGCTTGTTAATGACCTTGCAATGCTGCAACTGCATTATGGTGATGTGGTTACTGTCGACCTGCAGGTTTCCTTTGCGCAAGAAACTGAGCAGGGCAGCAGTGGCGCTATAACATTAACCGTACATGCCGCCCAGTGGAACGAAGCGGGCCAGGATGATCCATACAGCGATATTTTCTAAACCTGAACACCTTCATTAATCGGATTCCGGCATGGGAGACTTTTTAAGTCCCCCATGTCACATTTTTAGCAAACCCGGAGGAGTTAAGAGCCATGAAAAAGCTGGGCATTATCTGCATGGTCCTGCTGTTCTCAATGTGCGCTGCAGGAATGAATTACGCAGGGTGGCTCGAAGCCGTGTCAGCTGGATATGAGATGACGACAGGTACAGTTAGCGCAGGCATCAGGGGATACGGGGCTGACGATTATCGCCCGTTGTCCGGCAGCCGCGGGTATACCGGGTATACCCGCTGGGAGGATGGTCCTTATCAGTACGAGCTGGAAGGAAGACCCTACGCGGACAGCGTCCGGGTGGATATTTGCGGCTATCAGTCATACGCTTCCGTTGTTACCCTGGAAATGGCCAACTGCGGCAGCATTCCAGTTAAAGCCGACCGAATAATGATCGATTGGCAGGGTGATCTGGCGGATAATATCCGGATAGGAAAATGGTTGCTTGATTGCCCTGACGGGTACCAGAAAAAGGGGCAGGGTTTCAACTCATTGGGTGATGCAATCAGATACACGTGTCTTGATCCCGGGCAAACCATGTGGCTTGATCTGGAATTCCAGGTTGACGGTGAAAAAAACCGGAAGAATACCTGCGGGGCAGTCACTGATGCGTTAAGCGCATTCCTTAAAATTGAAGCGGCAGCGGCGTCTGAAACAGATGACATTTCATCTGATGGCGCTCAAACTGATGCCGCCGGAGAAACAACAAATCCGCCCGAATCCCCGGCCGGAACGCCTGATAGCCCGGCGGATGAAGGGCAGGCGGTAGGGGGGGCGACCGCTGATGAGTCCGCGCATACCCTGCCTGAAGGAACTGCTTCAAAGGCAACCGGTAATTCCCCGGAAACATTGCTCAATCAGGAACCGGAAATGATATGCGGAACTGCCAGCGGCTCCATCACCATAACCTATCGCCGCTGGAATGAACAGTGGTGGTAAATTATCAAAAAAAAGGAGGTAACATTTGATGAAAAGAACATCAGTAATCAGCATCTTGCTGATTATGGCCTTTGCCCTGATGGGCGTGGGTTTCGCCATGTGGTCGGATACCGTTGCCATCAGCGCCTCCGCCAAAGCCGGAGATTTGAAATTCCACTATGTGGCGGGATCGGCAGAAGACAAAGATTCCGGCTCTGACAGGACCTGTGACTGTGGTTTGAAGAATTTCCGTACTAGCCCCGAAGGGAAAGATGTCGGTTCTACCGATGTAACCATGGAAGATACAAATAACGACGGGTTTCAAGACAAAATAAATGTCACTGTTAATAACGCCTATCCCTGTTATTACAATGATATTAGCTGGTGGGTTGAAAGCACAGGCTCGATACCCCTCATTATCCAGAAGGCCAAACTGACCTGGGGAGACACTGAATATGATATTATTTCCGGTAAGCTCTACATCTTCTGCCAAAGCCGGGAAGGGGGCGCCTACGATCTGATTGAAGTACCCGCCGCTCAAATGAGCCGCCTGGCGGATTACTATGAAGAAGTAGACGGTGTAATTGAATTTAAATGGGGGGACAACGTCGGCCTGCAGATGCACCAGGGTGATAGTGTTGAGCAATCGTTTGGGTTCCATGTGGTCCAGCCGGCCCAGCAAAGCACCACCTACGAATTTGGCCTGAGCATCATGGGCATTCAATGGAACGAAAGCCCCACCCCGGGTCATATTAACAGATAAACGCAGCCTTAAGAACAGCGAGATAGCAAAAACAGCCGGGGTCAACAGGCCCCGGCTATTTAAATTGAGGTGTCAGGGGGGTGTCAGGGGGACGGGGTTGTTGACACCTTTTTGTCAGGAATGGAACGAGGGGCACATCTCAACTCAGTGGTATTTCATTGGGGTCCGGATATGTCCTCAAGGGGTATTCTTTTGTGGCCGGGGGAATGTTCCAGGTTGGAATATGGACCTTCCAAGCGGCGCGGATACTACGCGGTAAAAAAGGCCACCATGCTACTGCTGGTGGCCTTAACAGCTGTCTTAATACCGGGTTTGTGCACGATATTACCCACAGGAGAAATCCACATTTTTCCTTTGCCCGGCAAGGTCTATTTTCTGATTGCTTCCGCCATTATTAGTGGAGTCAATCACATATTTGTATGCTGTTGGCCCGTCTAAAACATAGAAGGCTGCGGGCAGACAGGCATTGGGGACCTCTTTATAGATGATTGGTTTGCTCGATTCGTCCGCCACCCTGACCAGGTCGTCCATGGAGCTGACTGAAACAAACTCCGCCGGGTTTGGCTCGTGGTTTGTTTTTATGATGCGCTCCCCGTATTTTTTCCAAAATTCCTTCCAGAACTCCTGCCTGCTTTTCCTGGGATCTGGTTTTAATGGGCTATTTTTTGTCAATAGTATTAAGCACATTAACACCGTCCCCAGGACAACGGCGGCCCCTTGGGTGTAAATAACCTTGCCCCTGACGGGGTTGGGGGCCATTGTTTTTTTAGTTAACGAACCTTCCTTCTTAGCAGTTAGCCCGCCCCCTTCGACCTGAAAAGAGCCGCTGGTCAAAGGAATAGTCATTACCGGGGCCAGTTGTTCCTTCAATACCTGCTCGCCTGTATCAGCTTCCAGGTTAATGTTTGTTTTCACGATTAGCTTGGGTTCCCGGGCATTAACGCCCAGTTCTGCATTTACCTGTTTAATAACTTGCTCAAAGTAAGCTAAATCCAGGGCACGCTCATTTTTAAATCCTACCTCCTGACCCGACTGGGCAAAGGCGGTCTGCGGCACCAGAACATAGTCTAATGTCCACATGTCCTTCGCTTCGAGAGTAGCCGTGACATTATAGGTCCCTTTTATTTCCGCCGGCTGATCCGCCTTAAACTTATAGGCATAAGTGGCAGTAAAGGATTCCATCAAACCCCTGTAAACGGTTTTACCCGGATCCGTAATGGCCGTTTCCTTAAACACCGAATTGGGCTTAATAACTGCCCGGAAACCAATATCACCTTGATGTTTGTATGCGTAAACCGGCTCGTCTTTAACTATAACAGCGGGCTGCTGGTATAGATAATAGAGACCATATAGCGCCCCCAGAAATAATAGGGAAAATAAAATGATTACCGGTATGCGAATTTTACTATTCAGGCATTTTTTGTTCAGTTTCATAATTACCTCCTTCCTGCATGATCCTTGTTCTACAGGCACCCCTAGGAAAACAACTCCCTGATGCTGATGGTTGCCCAACCTGCCCTGGGCACGGTGAATATGACCTTCCCGGCTACCTGTTGGATCTGCACCGGCTCGTCTATGGCGCTATTGGCGTCTCCCTTGGTAATAAATGTCGTTTTCTTACCCTCCTTTTCTTGTATTTCGATAATCCTGTGCAATGTTGGGATCCGGCGCTCTTCAGTTTGAAATTGAATAACGTCCCCGACCTTTAAAATTTGGGGATTAATTTTGCCTACAATGGCCACATCACCCACCTCAATAGCAGGACGCATGCTGCCGCTGATAATAATCGTCGGGCGAATGGGGAAAACGCCGACGGCAAACCAGATGGCTACCACGGCGATAATGCAATAAACAGTTGTTCCCAATAGACCCTTGCTATCGCCCTTTCTATCCCGGGACGGAGTTAATTTAAGATAATGCTGGGTCGCCACTATGCCGACAACAGGGACAACCATCCCGGAAAACGCTTTCATGGCCCAGTTCAAATCGGGCAGGACGGGACAAAACCAAATAAAAGCCTGGGAAATCCCCCGGTAAACCAGGGCCGGCAGAGGCCCACCCCAAAAAGCGAGGAAGGAGGCCATTAAATGCTCCATGAATTGGGGTATAAAATCTGACCCGAGGAACTTTGTCGCACCCTCCAGGGTACCGGTAATCTTGGGGAATTTATTTAAAGGGATGCAGGCGCAGGTATAAACAAAGGCAACCAAAAAAGGTACCAGCGCCGAGGGCTTTCTCTTTTTGACCAGCCGGTTGATTAGCCAGGCCCTGCTGAATTCCATGCCGGCCAGGGCGGATAACACAAAAATAATGTTTATGCCGATCCACATCGGAGTAAAAGCGTTGGGGTTCTTACCCAGCTTATCAAATAGACCGACAATCAAAGATAAATATATCTGGAAAATAGCAACCCCGGCAGCAATTTTAATCAGTACATGCCTGTGATGCTGTTTGGCAATGCCTTTGTACACGGGCAGGCGATAAATGTAATACGCCAGAAGGAGCCAAACCAGGGGCCTGATCAGGTAGGTGGCCGGCAATCCCCTATATACCTTTGGCAACACTACATTTAAAAAAATGTTTACAGCTAAAAATGCGGCAAAAACAATGATCCAGTCCCCGGGGGGCAATTTGCTTCTTAGTTTCATGTAAAATATTCCCTTCCTATGGAGAAATAAACCTACCTATTACTTATTAAAATCCTAACAGAATCCGGAGACTTAAAATATTAGCCCAGGGAATGAAAAACATCATACTAAAGACTAGTACCCGGGTAGGGTGTCGGGTGTCAAGGGGACGGGGTTGTTGACAACTTTTGCCCTGCTGGTTTATGCAGGGATGTTCCTGCCGCTAACGTAAGCCTGCGGGTCACTGATCCACAAAGCATACTTTCCTGGCACAAAAAAAAGGAAGCGCGGGGTCAGTTCCCGTTGCTTCCTCAGCATCTTTAAAACTATTTAATATTTGACACCTTTCCAATAAACCGGCGTATATACCTCGGCTGTCTTTGGCAGCTGCACGTCCTGCAGGGCCCATTTTTTAAATTCCTCAAAGCCCGTGCGATCGACTATATAGCCGATATGTTCCTTGCCGCCGGGAGCGGCGGGATCGATGTGCTGTGTCACATAGTCATAGGTATTCAATATTATTTTAATGATGCTGTCTTCATCCACCCATTTGATAAAGTCCTCGCCCAGGCGGGGGTTCTTTTTCCCCGTCCGTCCCAATAGCGTCAGACGGTACAGCTTCTGCTTGCCTCTAGTCCAGGCGCCCGCCGGACAGGCCAGCACGCACTCGCCGCAGCCGATGCATTTGTCCGCGTTGCGCTCGACCTTGTAATTGACCTCACGCAGAGCGCCGACTGATTTCTTCTGACAGGCCTTGACACAGGCCCCGCAGTTTACGCAACGATCCCGGTCATATTGCGGCTCGGTCATGCCCATAATCCCGAAGTCGTGCATGCGCACCTTGGCGCAGTCGTTGGGACAGCCTGTAAGCGCAATTTTAAAATGCAGATCATTGGGGAAAATAGCCTTTTCAATGCGTTGCGCAAACCCTGTCGTGTCGTAGCAAGCGAAGGGACAAACGCGGTTGCCGATGCAAGCGATGACGTTTCTGGTACCAGCTGCGGAATAACCTGTCCCGGGTTCCTGCTGATTAATGTTCAGACCTTCAATAATCGGCTGCAGCAGCTCGTTCACCGCAGGCATATTTTCAAAAGCAATGCCCGGTATTTCAAAACCCTGCCGGTTCGTTATATGCACTGTGCCGTTGCCATATGTTTCTGCAATATTTTGCAGCACGGAAAGATATTTTGCTTCCAGATGACCGCCGGGAACGCGCACCCTGGAAGCGGTGACACCCCGCACCTTGGTCACGCGGAAGGCGTTTTTCTTGAGCAGTTTTGTATTTGTATCCATCCAGGTTTTCCTCCTTTCCTAGTCAATCAAATGGCGGCTTTTGGTATAATTGAACACCGGCCCGTCCAGGCAGATGTAGGTGTCATTAACCCGGCAATGGCCGCATTTGCCAATGCCGCAGCACATTTTGCGCTCCTGGGAAACCCAGATGTTTTCCTCCCGGAAACCGGCTTTGAGCAACGCCTGGGTAGTAAAACGCATCATTGCCGGCGGCCCGACAACTATTGCCGCCGCCTCCCCGGCATTTTTCAGGGACAGTTTGGGAATATACTCAGTCACCAGACCAACCCGGCATTTTGCGCCTGGTTCCGTCTGATCGACAGTTAAAATAACCTCCAGTTTATCCTGCCAGCGGGCAAAATCCTCACTGAACAGGATGTCGTGAGGCGTTTTAAAACCGGCAATCAGGGTCAACCCTTTTGTTTCCAGCGGGCGCCGGGCAAAATATTCGACAACACCGCGCACCGGGGACAGGCCGGTGCCGCCGGCCACTATAACCAGCTCTTTGTTCTTGTAATTTTCCACATCAAAGCCATTGCCGTAGGGGCCGCGCAAAAACAGCCTGTCTCCGGCGCGGTGCTCGAAAACCTCGTTTGTCACCTTGCCCACGCGGCGGATGGTCAGATCAACAGTGCCGTCATCTATGCCGCAAACGGAAATTGGCGCCTCTCCGTACTTGGGAATGGACACCTCAAAAAACTGGCCCGGTTTCACTTCTCCGTCATAGGTCAGGCGGAAGGTGTATTCTATATCGGTGTGCTTTGTTACCTTTTTGATTTCAGCGAGAAAAGGCTTATATTCATTATGCGCCACTGCCGGCCACCTCCTTCACAGCGCTCCCCAACCGATTAATGCAATGGGAGAAAGAAATATACTCCGGACAGATGTCGTCGCATCTGCCGCAGCCGACGCACATATGGTAGCCAAAACGCTCCTTGTAGTCGTAAACCTTATGGAGCACCTTGAAACGCATCCGCTCCCCGTTCTTCTTCCTGTAGGAACCGCCGCCGGCTACATCGGTGTAGCCGTCAACCATGCAGGAAGCGGCCACGCGGCGCCGTTCACCGACCTTGCCGTTATCCGTATAGAAAATATCCTGCATGGTAAAGCAGGTGCATGTAGGGCAAACGAAGTTGCACCTGCCGCAATTGATACACCGCCCGTCATATTCATCCCACATCATTGATTTGGCCACGTTGTTGGAAAGTCCAGCCGGAATTTCCACATGTACGGTGGTTTCCGTCACATGCGCGGGCTGCACGTCCAGTTGGCGCAAGCTGTGGCCGGCTAACAGAGGCGCCCAGCCGGCAAAATGGTTGTCCATTACATAGCCGCCTTCACTTGGCTCGAGGCTCGCGTCATAGGCGTCAGTAATGTTCGTCTGCATATCAACGCAGAAACAGTTCTCAAAGGCCTGCCGGCAGCCAAGCAAAACAAACCTCACATTTTCCCGTATTCTCTGGTAATAGTAGTCCCCAAAACCGTTTTGCAGATAGATTTGGTCGAGACGCTTCACAGCATGCAGATCACAGCTGCGTAAAAAAATAATCGCTCCTTTTTTCGGCGCCTCTGCTTCTTTGACCTGGTCCTCGGTAAAGAAGAAAAGGGTTTGTGAAAGCGGCAGGAGGATTTCCTTGAATGAATATTTTGATTTTTGGTCGAAAACGATTTCGTCTACCGTGTGTATTTGTCCATATTGAATGGAGTCGGTATCCGAAAACGCGCCACCACCCGCCATGCGCACCGGAGCATAGATCAGATAGTCATCCGCCCATCGCTCCATGACGGCGTTAATGCCATCCTTTGCGAGAAAAAATCCCATCTGTCCAACACCTCTTTCTATGATGATATTTATACGGGGGGTCTGCAACTACTGATATTATACAACCTATTGACAACACGTGGCCGACTGATTTAACCTGAATAATTTAGAGGAAAAGTTAGCCACATGCAGAACTAAATAATAAAATATTTGATTATTGGCGCAAAAATTGAATACGGTTTAATAAAAAGGGGGTAATCATATGAAGGAAGAAAAGGGGTTACCGAAAGCCAGCTGTCAACTGCGGGAAGAACAGCTGGAACAGGTAGGCGGGGGCATTAATCCCGCTACTTTGTGTTACGGTTATTGCAACGAATGCGGCTGGAAATCAGCCATAGACATGGCCAAAAGGGTAAAAGACCTGATTTATGAGCACAAAAACCAAACCGGCCATAGTGACATCACTCGCCGCTTTGCCTGAAAACAAGGTTATCAGAAAGACAGGGTTGCGGTAATGCTCGAAAAATAGTCTGTAAAACAGTATCCCCCGGGCACTTTGTAACGCACCCGGGGGATTGGATTGGATGGCTGGATCAATTTTACCTGCATTCAGGATTACTATTACCGCCTCAGCACGGGTGGTTTTACCCTGCAGCCTGAAGCAGTTAACCGGATAGCCTTTCATAACGCCAGCTTTAACCCTAATATTCTCTCAGCCAGTTTTTTGCTTCGTTTATTTTATCGCTGCTAAATTGCCTAATGACGGCGGACATACCCGGCTCATTTATTTCCTTGCTCAATGACATTTTCGTTATGGCGCTGTCTATGATACGCGCAATTTTTATACAACCACTTTTTAATAATCTCTTCTGGTTGCGAACCTTTGCCTCCTGCACGTCCGGGGGAACAACCCGGCATCGACTGGCATCCGACAGTATCCTCCGATGTCAGGGGGACGGGGTTGTTGACAACATTTCCAATGTTAAATGGATTGCTTGACAGTGATGATCATTGGTGCTATAATTTACCT
>CAYMJG010000009.1:0-44570 GCA_964390855.1 uncultured Eubacteriales bacterium
ATGGGTTTTATTTCTCAAAGCGGAGCGCCTCAATCGGATCCATAGAGGACGCTTTTTTAGCGGGGTAATAGCCGAAGAAAATGCCGATTAGAGCTGAAAAGCCTGCGGATAGTAAAACGGAGTAGAACGTTACATAGGTGTTCCACCCGGCAAATTTTGAAATTAAGCCGGCGCCCAGAACCCCGAGCAGAATGCCAATGAAGCCGCCGGCCAGGCAGAGAACAAGGGATTCCACCAAAAATTGGTTGCGGATATTGCTTTCGGTAGCACCGACCGCCATGCGCAGGCCGATTTCCCTGGTCCTTTCCGTAACGGAAACGAGCATAATGTTCATGATCCCGATGCCCCCCACCAGCAGGGACACCGCCGCGATGCTGGCCAGCAGCATCGTCATGGCTGCGGTGGCCGTTTGCATCGTTTCCAGAACAGAGGTCATGTTGCGCACGCTGAAGTCGTCTTCCGCGGAAGCGGCGAGGCGGTGCCGCTCCCGCAGGAGTTCTTCTATATTGCTTTGGACGTAAGCCATGCTGTTTTCATTTTCGACCTGGACGTTAATCGTCCGGACATTTTTTGAACCGGCCATTCTCGTCTGCACCGTGGTTATCGGCGCGTAGATGGTGTCGTCCTGATCCTGTCCCATCATGGCCGCGCCTTTGGGGTTCAGCACGCCGATGACAGTAAAGCCCAGTTTATTAATCGTGATTTTTTCGCCCACCGGATCGAGGCCGGGGGGGAACAGGTTTTCCGCAACTGTGCTGCCGAGCACCGCTACCATGCTGGTATTGGTCAGGTCATCGCCGGTGAAAAAAGATCCTCTGCCAAGTGTCCACTGTTTGATTTCCTGCATTTCCGGCGTGGCGCCGTCGACTGTGGTGGCCCAGGTCTGGTTGCCGTACTGGGCGTTGCCGCCGGCGCTAAGCTCCGGCACGGAATTGGCCACCATGGGCAGTTCTCCGACGGCTCTGGCGTCCTCCAGGGTAAGGGTATTGGCGCCGCCCGAGCCGCCCCGCGCGGGGCCGCTGCCGGCGCCGGGGTAGATCATCAGCAGGTTCGAGCCCATGCCGGAAATCTGATCGGAGATCCTTTTGCCGGCGCCCTGGCCCACGGAAATCATGATGATCACGGCGGCCACGCCGATGATGATGCCGAGCATGGTCAGGGAGGACCTCATCTTGTTTGCGCTTATCCCGTTAAGGGCTACCTCGAAATTGTTCGCGAATTTCAACCCGCCGCCCCCGTTTTCTCCGGCAGGGCGGCCAGATCCGCAGCGGCGCTGCCGGGGTTTGCAACCGGTGTGTCATCTATTATATGGCCGTCTTTCAAGACGATTAGCCGGCGGCAGTAATTGGCGATTTCTTTCTCGTGAGTGACTATGACGACTGTGATGCCCTTTTCAGCGTTCAGGCGCTGAAGAACCGCGATAATTTCCACGCTGGTTCTGGAATCAAGGGCGCCTGTCGGCTCATCCGCCAGGATCAGGGAAGGACTGTTTACCAGCGCCCGGGCGATGGCGACCCTCTGCTGCTGACCGCCGGACATCTGGCCGGGGTAGTGGTTGGTGTATTGCGGCAGGCCGACCCAGGCCAGGGATTCTTTAACCCTTTCCTCCATCTCGTTTTTCGAGGCGCCGGCATAGACCAGCGGCAGCAGCACGTTGTCCCGCACGGATATTTTACCCAGCAGGTTGAAGCCCTGGAAAACGAAACCGATCCTTTTATTGCGTATTTTTGCCAACCGGTCCTTACTTAAATCTGAAACGTTGTCTCCGTCGAGATAGTAAGCCCCCCCGGTCGGCCTGTCCAGGCAGCCGATCAGGTTTAAAAGCGTGCTCTTGCCCGAACCGGAAGCTCCCATAATAGCCGTCATTTCGCCTTCCTGTATGGTGAGCGAAACGCCCCTGAGGGCAAAGACCCGGGTTTCACCCAGATCATATGTTTTTCTAATGTTTTCCATCGCTATCACGGTTTTCCCGGACATGTCACATCATCCCAAATTCAATTTGCGTTCGGGGCGGCGGGCCGGGGCGGCCCTAGCGCGGCGGCCCGCCGCCTACGAATACCGCTCCGCCCGCGTTCCTGTTGTTACCGCTGCCGCTGTTTGCGTTATTGGCCGCTCCCGGATTCGTTCTTGGGCCTGTAGCCGCGTCGCTATTGCCCCCGCTGTCGCCGACCACTACTATTTCGCCTTCGTCCAGCCCTTCTTTTACTTCATAGTTGCTGAAGTCAGACAGTCCAAGCGCCACCGGTCTGAAGGATAAATTGCCGGACTTGTCCATAACTATAACGCCGGCGCCGCGGCCTCGTTCGTTTTCCATCCCGGCGGACTGCCTGGCGGCATAGGTGACTGCTCCCCTGGGTACGGTGAGAGTGTCCGCGGACTCCTCGACAACTATGGTTATGGTCGCCGGCATACCCGCCTTCAACTCGTCCTGGTTATCGTCAAGCGCGATCACCGTATCGTAGACCTGCACGTTCGACACTGTGGCGGCTACGGGCGAAACGCTGCTGACCTTGCCGGTAAAGGTTTTATTGGGGAAGGCGTTGACGGCGAGCTTCGCCGTCTGGCCAATCCTCAGTCTGCCGATGTCGGCTTCGTTGACCTGGGCCTCCACCTGCAGTTTTTCAGAAATTATCGTCATAAATCCGCTGCTGCTGCTGGTAGTATTATTATTGGCGGTGGCCCGCTGGCCTTCACTGCCGTTAATTGCGCTTACGACGCCGTTCATCGGGCTGGCCATCTTCGCTCCGGCCAGTTTTTTCCGCGCCATTTTGAGTTGAGCGCTACTGCTTTCATACGTGGCTTCCGCCGCCGCCAGGTCGGCCGCCCTGGCGCCGGCCATGGTCGTCTTCAGCGTGGCCTCGGCCAGCTTCAGATTGCTTTCCGCATTGATGCAGGCGCTCTCAGCCGAATCCAGGTCGGACCGGGAAACGGCCTCCGCCTGGAAAAGCTGCCGGTAGCGTTCCAGGTTTGTTTCGGCCTGGTCGTATGTATGCTGCGCGGTTTTCACAGCGGCCTCAGCTTTTATTATTTCCTCCTCCGTGGCGCCGTTTTGCAGGTCGGCCAGCTTGGCGGCGGCGCTTTTCAGGCCGGCCTCGTTTTGGGCCACCTGGGCCTGCAAATCGTCTCCTTCCTGCTCGGCCAGGAGTTGTCCGGCGGTCACATGATCGCCCACCCGAATGTAAATTTTCTTGACCACATCCGCGTTCTCAAAGCTTAGAGATACCGTGTCCACCGGCTGAATGGTACCTGTGGCGGGGATGGTGGTGGAGACAGTTCCTCTTTTGACGGCGCTGGTGATATACTTGTTGTTTTGTTTGCTGCCGCCCCATATAAAATAGCCGCATATAACCAACAAAACAGCCGCGGCTATCGCGCCATAAAGAAATTTTTTCTTCAATATATTTTTCAACATGGTAACCCCTTGGTATTTGATAATCTGCCAACAATAATATCTTTGTTGCCTGAATTGCCCCTTAATGGAAACTGAATATTAGCTGAAAGCGTGTCAGGGGAGCATGACGGTAAAGGTGCAGCCTTTCCCTTCCTCGCTGTCCGCCCTGATGGTTCCGCCGTGGGCGTTGACAATGGACCGAACGATCGCCAGGCCCAGGCCGGCGCCGCCGTATTTGCGCGTCCGTGAAGAATCAATGCGGTAAAAGCGGTCAAAGATGCGGGGGAGGTGGCTTGCGCTAATTCCCGTGCCGTTATCCCGAACTATCAACTGTATGCCGCCGTCCTTTTTAGTCAGTGAAAGTTCGATCCGCCCTTTTTCAGCGTCCGTATGCTGCACCGCGTTGTGGAACAGGTTCAGCGCCACCTGTTTTATTTTGTCGGCGTCAAAACTGTATGTTATGTCAGGCTCGATATTCAAGTCCAGTGTCCTGCCGCCGGCAAGAATGCGGAGCTGCGGCTCCATTTCCCGGAAAACGGTGTCCAGCCGTCCCGGCTTGCGCTCGACATGGGGTGTCCGGTCCAGTTTGTTAAGCAGCAGCAGGTCATGCACCAGCCTGGTGAGGCGCACTGATTCGCCGTGCATGCTTTGCAGGGCTTTATGCAGTTGTTCCGGCTGATCGGCCGCGCCGCGCAGCAGCACCTCCAGAAAGCCGCGGATGGAAGTTAGCGGCGTGCGCAGCTCATGTGAGGCGTCCGATATGAAGCGGCGCATCTGTTCCTGGATTTCCTTTTCCGACTCGAAGGAGACCTGCAGCCGCTCCAGCATTCCGTTAAAGGATTCGGCCAGGCGGTCTATTTCCACCTGCCCCTGGTTGCTTGGGAAGCGACGATCCAGATTGCCGGCGTCGATTTGCCCGGCGGTGTTGACCATGTTGGACAGGGGGTCCAAGGTCCTTCTAAGGACCGGCAAAAAGGCCAGCAGCCCAAAGAACATGGCCAGCAGGGAAAGGAACAGAAAGGTGAACAGTTGACGAATCAGCAGGTCTGTCAGGGGGGCGGTCCGGGCGCTCACCTGGATCAGTCCAAGCACCTGACCGCGTTCAAAAACCGGCTGCAGGGCAAGCAACTGTTCCGCGCCCCCGCTTTCAGCAACCCAGTAGTTTGATCCTAATCGCAGCCTGGCGCCCAATTTGGGCGCCGGCCGGGTATCCTGGACCAGCGCCCTGTTTAAGAAATCCGCATACACTTGCGGGCTCAGCTTTGGCGGTTCGGCGCCGTCCGGACCGCCGGACAGCACGGTGTAATTGCCGCGCATATCAATAAAGGCGATTTCCGCCTCGGGAATCAAGAGGCGCGGCAGGCGGGCGCCGGCGTTTCCCGGCATTGCGCCGAGGCGCTCCCAGATGGCGGGGTAAACCGATATGAGCTGGCTCTGCATGCTTTCGGCTTTATTCCTGTAGATAACCTCTTTCATAAAAACATACTGTAAAAGGCCGATAAGCGCGAGCAGGACAGCCAGGATCAACAAGGAGCGGGAAAGCAACTGGACCCGCAGCGAGTTGGGAGCCAATAAAAGCTTCAGCCGGGCGGCGATTTTCTTGTTCATGGCAGATCAACCCTGTACCCGGAACCGCGCAGGGTCCTGATTAGCTGGTGGTCTTTGTCGTTCAATTTTTCCCGCAGCGAACGGATGTACACCTCTACTATATTTTCTTCCCCCCCAAAGTCATAACCCCACACCTTGTCCAGGATCATGGTCTTGCTCAAGACCAGCCCGTGGTTTAACACTATGAATTTCAAAAGTTCGTATTCGGTTGGGGAAAGTTCAAGGATCCGGCCATCCAGCTTGATTTCCTTGCGGCGGTCGTCAATCTGGAAGGGGCCGATTAGCACCTCTCCGAACAAATGGGGAAATTGATTGCGGATCCGGGCGTTAATCCTGGCGATCAATTCGGCAAAGCTGAAAGGCTTGACCATGTAGTCGTCGGCCCCCAGGTTGAGCCCTTTCACCCGGTCGTCGACATCGTCTCTGGCCGTAAGCATGATTACCGCCACGTTCCCGGTTTTCTTGATCATCCGGCAGACCTCAAAGCCGTCCATACCCGGCATCATCACGTCCAGTATGACTACATGAGGCTGGAATTCGTTCATCAAAGTAACCGCCGATATGCCGTCAAGAGCGCTTTTTACCTCAAAGCCTTCGTTTTGCAGGCCGAGTTCCAAAAACTGCAGGATATTCGGTTCGTCATCCACCAGCAATATTTTTATTCCCTTTAGCTGGCGCACAGGACCCCACCACCTTGTCCCAATTTTAAATGGAAACTAAAATTTGTTGAGTAACTGAATTATTCCGTTATTCCACAAAACAAAGAAAAATCCTTGTAGCCCTCAGCTTCCCGCATAATATCACTAAACGAATTCATCCCTCGCCATGACAGGACTAGCGCATCATCGCATTCAGAGCAGTTTCCAGGATTCCGGCCAATCCTTACAAGCGACCGCTGACGCGGCCCAAAGATCTCTTTTCAACTGTCAAAGATGAACGTAACAGCCCAATTTTTATTTTATTATTGATCATCTGAGTCACTGCAGATATAATTTAATAGCACCTTCTTAGTTGCAATATTTAAAGCAGTGGCTGGGGTATGCATTGAAGCCTGCTGACAATTTAAGGTTTTTAGGGCCAGGGCTTTTATAGTCGTGGTATTTTAGTTTTATTTCAGAGGAAATATATCCCTAAATATATTCCTTTCCTCTAGAATAAAATTAAAAAATTGGTTACAATATTAATACTATGATTTGGTGTTTATTGCTAATATGGGGTAAGGTTATAATGTAACAATTTAAGGGGGAGCATAAATGAAAGCAAACGCCGAAAGAATTGAAAAAAACACTGTTCAATTAGAAATTGAATTGGAGGCTGAACAGTTTGACAAGGCTATAAACAAGGCATACCGCAAACTAGTGCAGAAGTACAATGTCCCAGGTTTCCGTAAGGGCAAAACACCAAAAAATATATTTGAACGTTATGTCGGCAAGGAAGTCATTTTAGAAGAGGCCATTGAATCTGTTATCCCGGAAGCCTATTACAATGCGGTTTTGGAAACAGGTATCGAGCCGGTTGACCAGCCCCAGGTTGATGTTGTGCAGGCGGAGGAAGGCAAACCCGTGCTGCTGAAGGCGACGGTCCTGGTTAAGCCCGAAGTGGTCCTCGGACAATACAAGGATATCGAGGTAAAAAAACCTTCGACTGATGTGCCCGAGGAAGAAATTGTTAAGTCACTGGACGGCCTGCAGCAAAGGCATGCAAAAGTAGTCACTATGGAAGAAGAAGGGGTAGTCAAAAAAGGTGATACCGCCGTTATAGACTTTGTCGGCAGGGTCGACGGAGAAACCTTTAAGGGTGGGGAAGGCAAGGAATATCCACTGGAAATAGGCTCCGGCAGCTTTATTGCAGGATTTGAGGAGCAATTAATCGATGTTTTGATCGGGGAGACTGCGGAGGTTAATGTGACCTTCCCGGAGAAATATCATTCTGAGGAACTGGCGGGAAAAGACGCTGTGTTTACTGTAACCGTAAAATCCATCAGGCGAAAAGAACTTGCCGACCTGGACGATGAGTTTGCCAAAGACGTCAGTGACTTCGACACCCTGGAGGAATTAAGAAATGATATAGCGAATAGATTAAAAGAGGCTGCCGGGGAAAAGGCAAAATTCTTGATTAGGCAGGAAATCGTCAGTAAAATCGTTGACGGTGTTGAACTGGAGATTCCTGAACCAATGGTGGAAAGCCAGTTGGACGATATGCTGCACAACCTGGAAGGACGTGTCAGCAGCCAGGGAATGTCCATGGAAAATTATCTGACG
This sequence comes from uncultured Eubacteriales bacterium, assembly GCA_964390855.1. Taxonomy (GTDB): domain Bacteria; phylum Bacillota; class Desulfotomaculia; order Desulfotomaculales; family Pelotomaculaceae; genus Syntrophopropionicum. The sequence goes on from CAYMJG010000009.1 coordinate 7,261, forward strand.
TATGCCGGCACTACCATGGAAGGGTTAAAAGAAAAAATGCGCCCGGACGCCGTGTGGTCGGCTAAAATGAACCTGGTTATGGAAGCCATAGGCAGGGTTGAAGATATAAAGGCTACTGATGAAGAAATTAAAGAAGAAGCAGCCAAGGTAGCAGGTTATTATAGCGGGGGCGAAGAAGAAGTCCAAAAAATATTAGAAAACGAGGCCCAGGTGGATTATCTCAAGGGTCAGATTGTCAGGGAAAAGACCCTGCAGTTTTTGGCCGATCACGCAAAACTTGTTGAGGGGGCAGATGAACCGGTTAAGGACGATCCTGCCGATGATCAAACAATTAAAAGCGTGAATGGGGACAATGAGCCTGCGGAAGCCGGATCCGCGGCGGTTGAACCGGAAATTAAGGACACCAACGCGCCTGAGACGGAATAGTATTAAGAAAGTCTTTTGTAAAAATTATACTCAAGGAGATTAAAATGAACCTTATACCGATTGTTGTTGAACAGACCAACCGCGGCGAACGCTCATACGACATTTTTTCCAGGCTCTTAAAGGACCGTATTATATTTCTCGGCGGGCCCATTGAGGACGGCGTGGCTAACCTGATTATCGCACAGATGTTGTTTTTAGAGGCTGAAGACCCGGAAAAAGATATACAGTTTTATATTAACTCCCCCGGCGGGGTAGTAACAGCGGGCATGGCTATTTATGACACCATGCAGCATGTCCGTCCCCCGGTGGCCACTATTTGTATCGGCCAGGCGGCCAGTATGGGCTCGTTGCTGTTGGCCGCCGGAGCAAAAGGGAAACGTTATTCGCTGCCTTACTCCCGAATCCTGATTCACCAGCCTATGGGCGGGGTGCAGGGCCAGGCCAGCGACATTGAGATTCACGCCAAGGAAATACTGCGTATGCGGCAGACCTTAAATGAAATCCTTTCCAGACATACTGGCCAGCCTTTTGACAAAATTGCCCAGGACACTGAGCGTGACTTTTTTATGTCTGCTCAGGAGGCCAAAGAATACGGGATCATAGACGAGGTCTATAATGTCAGAAAGCAAAGGTAAAGGTAAAAGAGGTGGAAATATGTATAGCGACAAAGGGCAGTTGAAGTGTTCCTTTTGTGGCAAACTTCAGGATCAGGTTAAGAAACTGGTCGCGGGCCCTGGTGTGTATATTTGTGACGAGTGCATTGAACTTTGCAATGAGATTATTGAGGAAGAACTTAGTGAGGACCTCTGCCTGGACGTAGGTGACATTCCCAAGCCAAAGGAGATCAAGGAAATCCTGGATCAATACGTCATCGGTCAGGAAAGCGCTAAAAAATCCCTCTCCGTTGCCGTTTACAACCACTATAAAAGGATCAACCTGGGCGGCAAGATTGATGATGTAGAGCTGCAGAAGAGCAACATCGTCATGCTTGGTCCCACCGGCAGCGGTAAAACGCTTCTGGCGCAAACACTGGCGCGTCTTTTGAATGTCCCATTTGCCATTGCGGACGCCACCTCCTTGACAGAGGCGGGATATGTAGGCGAGGATGTGGAAAACATCCTTTTAAAACTGATCCAGGCTGCTGATTACGATGTGGAAAAGGCTGAAAAAGGGATAGTATACATTGACGAAATTGATAAAATTGCCCGCAAGTCTGAGAACCCGTCCATTACCAGAGACGTATCGGGTGAAGGTGTGCAGCAGGCTCTGTTAAAAATTCTGGAAGGGACAGTGGCCAGTGTGCCCCCACAGGGCGGCCGCAAGCATCCGCACCAGGAATTTATTCAGCTGGACACCACAAATGTGCTGTTTATATGCGGCGGCGCCTTTGATGGCATTGAAAAGATCATCTTTAACCGCATCGGCAAAAAAGCGATGGGCTTCGGCGCAGAAATTAAAGCCAGAAAAGAGCAGAAAATCGGTGAAATATTAAGTAAAATTCTGCCCGAGGACCTGCTCAAATACGGTCTCATTCCGGAATTCGTCGGCAGGCTGCCGATAATCGTCACCCTTGACGCATTGGATGAGGATGCCCTGGTGCGCATTCTTGTTGAACCAAGAAACGCCCTGGTGAAACAGTATGAGAAACTTTTTGAACTTGACGGCGTGACCCTTGACTTTTCCCAGGACGCCCTGATCGCGGTAGCCGAGGAGGCGCTGACACGCAATACAGGCGCCAGGGGTCTGAGATCAATTTTGGAAGAGGTCATGCTTGATGTGATGTATGACATCCCGTCCCGTGAGGATATTGCCAAGTGTACGGTAACGGGTGAAACCATCAGGAAAAAAGAGCCCCCCCATACAATCGTCGTCGATCGCAAAAAAAAGAAAGAAGAAACCGCATAGATGAACCCCCTGGAAAAGATGAATGACGGATAAAAAAAATCCTGACCTGTTATGGCCAGGATTTTTTTGCATTATATTCCGCTTTTTATATTCTACTTTTTGCAGGGGCCTACAGGGCAGACAGCCCGTCCGTAGACAGTATTAATCACGCCGGCTGCCGAAGTATACCAGGCGACCAGGGCTGTGGCAATGCCCACATATCCGCCCCAGGTATGGGCCGCGTGGTTCCCGGCAGCGCCGATGGTCAGCAGGATGAACGCCAGAAGAAGCAGGGTGAAGGTTGTGGTAAGGGCTTTGTTTGTGCCGAAACTGCCGATCCACATGTAAAAAGTAAAAATAGTCCAGGCCAGCAGGAACAGCCAGACGCCCTGCGCCGGCACTGTTACCAGGCCTAATGTGGCCAGGAGATCAAATACGCCAAGGGATATCCAGAACGCGCCGTATGATGAAAAAGCGGTAGCGCCGAATACGTTGTTTTTCTTGAATTCCCACATGCCGGCAAGGATTTGGGTGGTACCGCCATATATCAGGGCTAGGGCGATTACTACAATGGTCGCTGCCTTATCAACCAGGCCGGCATTGACCATGCTCAGGCAAAAGGTAGTCAGGGCAAAACAAGCCAGGCCAAGCGGGCCGGGATCCGCAATGCTGGATTCCTTGATTTCATAAACATTTTTCGACATATTCTTTATCCCCCCCAAAAAATATAATAATAAGATCAAAACACACTATAACAAACTAGTTTGGCAACACCACCTTTAATAAATCTTTTCAATAGGCGCATAAGCAATTTGTAATAATTAATTATATATGTATTAGCAAGAATTGTCTATGACCATAGGTACAATGGGAGTGTCAATAATGTGACTATAGTACAATAGTAAAGACAAGTCCGTAACTATTGTAGGGTATTTCGTCTCCGGTTTTTAACATGATTTGTCCCTTTTGCATAATCTTCTTTTTTAACCGGGGCAGGGTTAAAATATAAGAAACTTAGCAATACTAAAGGTCAGAACCAATATTCGAGGAGGAGAATAGATATGGGGGAATTTCCTGCTGGTTTGGGGAGTTTTCTAACATTTATCCAAGTTTTTTTTGCTGTGATCATTGGCCTTTATTTTTGGAATCTGCTAAAGACACAGAACGGAAACAAGAACGCAGTGGAAAAAGAGTCCAGAAAAGAGATTGAAAAACTGCAGAGAATGCGTTCCATATCGCTAACAGAACCGCTTTCCGAGAAAACACGCCCGGCTTGTTTTTCAGAGGTGATTGGCCAGGGGGAGGGACTCAAATCCTTGCGGGCCGCCCTCTGCGGCCCCAACCCGCAGCATGTGATCATTTATGGGCCTCCCGGCGTGGGTAAGACTGCCGCCGCCCGTCTGGTGATGGAGGAGGCCAAAAAAAATTCCTGCTCGCCATTTCGCCCGGACGCTAATTTTGTTGAGCTGGACGCCACCACAGCCCGTTTTGACGAGCGCGGCATTGCCGACCCGTTGATCGGCTCCGTGCACGACCCGATTTACCAGGGCGCCGGGCCACTGGGGATCGCCGGTATCCCCCAACCCAAAGCGGGTGCGGTGACAAAGGCCCACGGGGGCATGCTGTTTATCGATGAAATTGGTGAACTTCATCCCATTCAGCTGAATAAACTGTTAAAAGTGATGGAGGACCGCAAGGTAATTCTGGAAAGCGCCTATTATAGTTCAGAGGACAACAACATTCCCAGCCACATCCACGACATTTTTCAAAACGGGTTGCCGGCCGACTTCCGTATGGTCGGGGCGACCACCAGGGATGCCGAGCACATATCTCCCGCTATCCGTTCCCGTTGCCTGGAAATATATTTTCGCCAGCTTCTGCCCGACGAGATTGAAAAGATAGCCAAAAATGCGGCTGACAAGATAAACATTCCGCTTCAGCAGGGCGCCCTGGAGGTAATCAAAAAATACGCTACCAACGGGCGCGAGGCGGTTAACATCATCCAGATAGCAGCCGGGATTGCCATAACCGAAACAAGAAAAGAGATTTGTTCAGCGGACATTGAATGGGTGATCCAGAGCGGACAGTATTCACCAAGGCCAGAGAAAAAAATCCCTTTGCGGCCGCAAGTGGGGGTAGTAAATGGTCTGGCTGTTTATGGACCGAACCTGGGGATGCTGCTGGAGGTTGAGGCAAACGCCATTCCCGCGGCGCGCGGGCAGGGGCGTCTTACGGTTACAGGTATGGTTGATGAGGAGGAAATCGGCGGCGGCGGCCGGACAGTGCGACGTAAAAGCATGGCTAAAAGTTCAGTGGAAAATGTCCTGACTGTGCTCAGGCGGACAATGGAGATTGACCCCCGCGACTACGACTTGCATGTGAATTTTCCGGGAGGCGCCCCCGCCGACGGGCCATCCGCCGGCATTACTATCGCAACGGCGATCTATTCGGCGGTGATGGGTATCCCCGTTGACAACAAGATTGCCATGACAGGTGAAATATCAATACGCGGCCTTGTTAAACCCGTAGGCGGGGTCGTGGCAAAGGTCGAGGCGGCGCGTCAGGCCGGCGCCGAAAAGGTAGTGATACCGGCAGAAAACTATCAGGATCTTTTTAAGGAATTACAGGGAATTAAAGTGATCCCGGTGGATAAACTGGAGGAGGTATTCCGCGCCGCTCTAATTAAGAAGACAAAGGGAAGAAAACTGGGGCTGAACACGCCATCGCCGCTGGATATACTGGGCGGCGGCTTTGGCTCGGGGCAAACCCTTTCATAGCCGGAAAACATGCGTAGTATAAACCAATTGCAAGCAAATCTTTGCGCGTTATAGGCAACCTCTTTTAAAACCCGGCAAAGGCCGGGTTTGTGCTATTCACGGTAATTATTACTATAGTGTTATTTTTGACATTTATGATAAAATGAATCTATATATCCCGGCACTAATAAACAACACAATATAGAAAAGGGGGTGCAGCTTTGAGATCGGAAATTAAAGTCCTTCCCCTGTTGCCATTAAGGGGATTGCTTGTTTTTCCGTACATGGTTATTCACCTGGATGTCGGTCGCGCCAAATCGGTGCAAGCCATTGAAGAAGCGATGATCCATGACCGGATCCTTTTTCTGGCGACCCAGAGAGAAGCCCAGACTGATGAACCCGGTGAAAACGATGTTTTTCAAATTGGCACCGTCGCTGAGGTTAAACAGCTTTTAAAATTGCCCGGCGGGACTATCAGGGTGCTGGTAGAGGGGCTCGCCAGGGCTCGAATAAACCGCTTTGTGGCGCATGAGCCGTATTTCCAGGTAGAGATAGAGCAATATTCAGAAGATTTCAAAAAGAACAGTGAGATCGAGGCTTTGATGCGCAGCCTGGTCTACCAATTTGAACAGTATGTCAAGCTGTCCAAAAGAATTCCTCCTGAAACAGTAGTCTCTGTGGTCAATTTGGAGGAACCGGGGCGGCTGGCCGATATCATCGCCTCCCACCTGTCGCTGCGTGTGGAGGATAAACAGGGCGTTCTTGAGGCTGTAGATATTGTCAAAAGGCTGGAAAAACTATGCTCTATAGTTGCCAAAGAGCTGGAGATCGTCGAACTTGAACGCAAGATCAATATCCGCGTGCGTAAGCAGATGGAAAAAACACAGAAGGAATATTATCTGCGTGAACAGATGAAGGCTATCCAGAAGGAATTGGGCGAAAAAGACGAGCGCATGGCCGAGGGTGAGGAGCTGCGGGAAAAAATTGCCAAGGCTAAATTCCCGAAAGAGGTGGAGGAGAAGGCGCTCAAGGAAGTGGAGCGCCTGGAGAAAATGCCGCCGATGGCTGCAGAGGCGGCCGTTGTGCGCAACTACCTGGACTGGCTCCTGGCGCTGCCTTGGAATAAAGGGACCAGGGATCGTTTGGATCTAAAAGCAGCTGAAGTCATACTGGATGAGGACCATTATGGTTTAAAAACAGTCAAAGAGCGCATCCTGGAGTATCTGGCCATTCGCAAGCTGGCCAAAAAAATGAAGGGGCCGATTATTTGCTTCGTGGGGCCGCCGGGTGTGGGCAAAACCTCCCTGGGCCGCTCCATTGCCCGCGCCTTGGAGCGCAAGTTTATCCGCATGTCCCTGGGCGGGGTTAGGGATGAGGCCGAGATCCGCGGCCACAGGCGTACTTATGTCGGCGCCATGCCGGGCAGGATCATCCAGGGTATCCGTCAGGCCGGTTCCAAAAACCCGGTCTTTCTGCTGGATGAGATCGACAAGATGAGCACGGACTTTCGCGGGGACCCCTCAGCAGCGCTGCTGGAAGTGCTCGATCCGGAGCAGAATAATACTTTTAGCGACCACTATATTGAGGCGCCTTTTGACCTGTCCAACGTGATGTTTATTACTACGGCCAATGTGCAGCAAAATATCCCCCGTCCCCTGCAGGACAGGATGGAAATAATTTATCTGTCCGGGTACACTGAGGAAGAAAAGGTGCAGATAGCCATCAGGCACCTGATACCGAAGCAAATAAAAGAACACGGTCTTACCAAAGAGATGCTGCGGGTATCGGAGAACACTATTCGCAGAATAATCCGGGAATATACGCGCGAGTCGGGCGTGCGCAATCTGGAAAGACAAATTGCCGCAATCTGCCGCAAGACAGCGCGGCAGATCGTTACCGATAAAGTCAAAAGGATTCATGCTACTTCCCAAAACCTGAGCCAGTTCCTGGGTACGCCGCGTTTCCGCTATGGCGTCGCCGAACTGGATGATCAGGTTGGGGTAGCGACAGGGCTAGCCTGGACGGAGGTCGGTGGGGACACCCTGGCCATCGAGGTCTCTGTTTATAAAGGTACGGGCCGTCTCACGCTAACTGGTAAGTTAGGTGACGTGATGAAGGAGTCCGCCCAGGCCGGTTACAGCTATGTGCGCAGCCGCGCCGCCGAACTGGGCATAGACGAAGACTTATACGACAAGCAGGACATCCATGTCCACATCCCGGAAGGGGCGATTCCCAAGGACGGTCCTTCCGCCGGCATAACTATGGCGTCTGCCCTGGCTTCGGCAATTACCGGCCGGAAGGTGCGCCATGATCTGGCTATGACCGGCGAAATCACCCTGCGCGGCAGGGTCCTGCCGGTTGGCGGGGTCAAGGAAAAGGTGCTGGCTGCCCACCGGGCAGGGATAAAAACGGTGATTTTGCCCAAAGATAATAAGAAGGATTTGGATGAAATCCCGAAAAAGGTCAAAGATAAAATGAAATTTATCCTTGTTGACCATATGGACCAGGTATTGGAGACAGCTCTTATTGAAAGAGAGTATATGCCGGCGCCCATAACAGCCGGCGCACCGGTGATGCCGCAGCCGCCGGCTTACACGCCGGTGGTGAACGAAGGGGGTACCCTGATTCCTTCATGAAAATAACAGGCGCCGAATTTGTTACCAGCGCGGTTAAAACCGCCGACTACCCGGCCGGGGGACTTCCAGAAATTGCCCTGGCCGGGCGTTCTAATGTAGGCAAGTCTTCACTGCTAAACAAACTTGTCAACAGAAAAGGGCTGGCACGTACCAGCAATACTCCCGGCCGTACCCGCCTGATTAATTTTTTCAGGGTCAACGGTGTTTTCCATCTGGTGGATTTGCCCGGCTACGGATACGCCAAGGTGCCGCTGGGGGAGAAGGAAAGCTGGCGTGCAATGGTTGAAGGCTTCCTAATCGGCAGGAAAAACCTGCGCGGCGTGGTGCTTCTGATAGACAGCCGCCACCCGCCCACCGCCCTGGATATCCAGATGTACACCTGGCTGAAGCACCGTGGTTTAAACACCGTGGTTGTGGCTACGAAAGCGGATAAAAATTCCCGTTCCAGGCTGCTGCATAACCTGAAGGTCATGCGCGCAGCCCTGCCCCTGGCGGAAGGAGACCAGCTGATACCTTTTTCCTCCGAAACAGGCCAGGGCCGTGAAGAACTCCTGGCGGCAGTCTCTCCCTGGGTAAATCCAGAGATATCTGTGACACCGTAGGGCGCGCTTCAGCCCGCCATTCCAATCGGGGACATTCCTCGGGCCCCAAAGGAATAATCGCAATAGAGGTTTGTCCCCGCACCACTGTTTGGTTAACGACACAACCACCAGAAGCAGCCCGAAGATCAGTAATGGTAAGGCAGGCCTGCGCAGCGTGGGAATTGGCCCGGATCAATTTCTGTCTGTGCGGTGGTTACCTGCTGAAAATGCGTTGGAACAGATTCTCGTCTTTCTTTTCCTCCGGCACATAAGCGACGGTTTGCACCGCGTTCAGGGCAAAATCATTAACCACAATTGACTGATAGGGGATCTCCCCGGGGATCTCCCCGGAATTTTTGGCCGCCTCGTGAAATCTTGCATATGATTCTTCTGAAATCAGCGGGTTGGCAGCCCATACGCCAAGCGATTGGTAACGCCGGATGGAGTTGAGCAAAATCGATTCATCCAGGTTCGGAAAAGAACTGGCGGCCACCTCCGCCGCTTCCTCTGCACTGTGCGCATTCATCCACAGCATGGCCTTGTAAATGGCGTTGGTGAATTTCTGGAACATGGCGGGGTTTGTTTCGATGCTGGCAGGCATCGCCCCATAGGCCGTCACTACCATATCCCCCGCTGTGGAGCCGACCGATGCGACTACCCGGCCGAAACCATTGGATTCGACAAAGGATGCCTCAGGCTCCAGCAATTGAATGTAGTCGCCTGTCCCGGCACGGAAGGCGGCGATCCTCAGATTGTCGGGGATATTATAATATATGGTTATTTCCCTGTAAGGAGGCAGCCCGTGATCCCTTAATACCTCTTCCAGGGCAATTTCTGAACTGTCATCATGTGAACCGCCGATGATCGTTTTACGTTTCAGGTTCCGCCAGTCAAAATCCTGCAATTCCTTGTCCTCTCTGGCTAAAATCAAAGAACCATCTTTTGCGGCCAGCATGGCAAAGGCCTTCGGCTGCGGGAGTTTCGCAGCAGGGTTAAACATGATTCTTTGCAAGCCGCAGATAACTATATCCGCCCTGCCGCCGATCAATGCGGCGCGTATAGCCTCAGCGCTGGTCATGTTGATCTTCACGTCCAGGTTCTCTTCCGCAAAAAAACCGAGGTTTTGGGCCAGGTACTGGGGCAGGAAATAAGGTGAGCGCACGGACTCCAGAACCCTTACGGTGTAGGTATTTTCCTCCTCAACCGGTTTCTTAAGACCTTTCACTGTAACATATGACAAAATAGCCCCCAGAAGAATTAGGCTTACTACTATTAATTTAGTCCTGGACGGCAATTACATCTCCCCCACTCCCTTGGTTTACTAATAACTATGGCAGGCTGAAAGCTTTGATGACTGATGCTTGCAGGGAAAAACAAAGGTAATGCTTGCATATTATGGTAAAGGGGGCATATTATTTAATACAGGTAAAAGGGGGTGCCGTTTTTGAAGGGGTTAACTTATTTGCACTGGTCCAAACGCCAGACGCCGGTCTCCAGCAGGTTTAAAGCCGGGGCGGCTCTGTTCGGCCTGGCCTGGTCGCTGGGGGTGACCTTTGCGGCCTGTGTATTAATGTCCGCCTGGGTTGTGCTGTCTGTGGGACCTGTCTATAACTTCAGCGCCTTTGTCATGGCGGGCTCCGCCTTTGGGGCTGTTGTAGGCGGAGCCGTCTGCGGCCGGACAGCCGGATCGATGGGGCTGATACACGGTTTTTTTACCGGTCTAACCTATGGTTTTTTGCTGGCCGTTTTATTCCATATAGGCAGCAGCGGGGGTTTTAACACCACTGAACTGCTGGTACGGGCACTGGTGCTGGGCATGGCGGGCGCTCTTGGCGGCCTGCTCGGTGTCAACACCCGTGTCAAAAAAAGGCTGCCGGTCAGGGAACGGCCGTAAATTAAGGATTTTCATATCCTGGCGACGCCGCTTCAGCGGCATGAATGTCTGTCCCTTTGTTTTCTATTTGATGTTTAGAATTGTTTTCCGCCCGGATCCCTTTTCAGTTGACACTGCCGCCTTAAATCTTTATTATATTTTGTAAGTTCATATTAAACGGCAGTGAAAGGGAGAGGACGGTTTACCGGGTATTCTTTTGCGTTAGAGACGGAAGCCCCAGGCTGAAAGGTTTCCTGCCCGCACCTGTTCCTGTCGCCCCGGAGCCCCGGCGCCGAACGCCCAGTAAGCGCCGGCGGGTTTTGCCCGTTACAGCAACAAAAAAAGAGAGCCGGTTTAGGGATTTTTGTATTAACCGGAACCAGGGTGGTACCGCGGATGAATCCTCATCCGTCCTTGCAGACGGAGAGGGTTTTTTATTGTTCAGGCCCGAAAGGCGAATTTGTTCTCGTTGACTATTTTTAAGGAGTGAAACCATTGTCCAAGTTAGATATGCCTACTACCTACGATCCCCGTCAGGTTGAAGACAAAAGGTATCAGATCTGGGAAAAGAGCGGGTTTTTCCATGCTGTTGTAAATTCGGGGCAGGAGCCGTTTGTGATTGTCATGCCTCCACCTAATGTCACCGGCCAGCTGCACATGGGACATGCCCTGGACAATACCCTGCAGGATATTCTCACCCGCTGGCGGCGGATGCAGGGATACAACGCCCTGTGGCTGCCGGGTACTGATCACGCCGGCATAGCCACCCAGGCCAAAGTGGAAGAAAACCTGGCCAAGGAAGGTACCTCCCGCTACGATATTGGGCGTGATGAGTTTTTGAAGAAGGTCTGGGAATGGAAGGAAATGTACGGCAGCAGGATTACCACCCAGCTGCGCAGGCTGGGCGCCTCCTGCGACTGGCAGCGGGAACGCTTTACTATGGATGAGGGGTGTTCCGCCGCTGTTCTGGAGGTATTTGTCAAGCTTTATGAGCGCGGCCTGATCTACCGGGATTATTACATCACAAACTGGTGTCCCAAGTGTCATACAACTATTTCCGATATCGAGGTGGAACACCTGGAGCAGCCAGGCCATTTTTACCACATCCGCTACCCGTTTAAAGACGGCAGCGCAGGGCTTGTCCTGGCTACCACCCGCCCGGAAACAATGCTTGGCGACGTCGCGGTGGCGGTACACCCGGGCGATGAACGTTACAAGGATCTTGTGGGGAAAACACTGCTCCTCCCCCTGGTCGGGCGGGAGATGCAGGTGATAGCCGACGAATACGTGGATCCCTCCTTCGGCACCGGTGTGGTGAAAATTACCCCGGCCCATGACCCCAACGACTTTGAGGTGGGCAGAAGGCATAACCTGCCCCAGGTGGCGGTAATCGATCGATACGGAAAGATGAGTGAAGAAGCGGGGCCACGCTATCAGGGTCTTGACCGTTATGAATGCCGAAAACAAATCGTCAGGGATTTGGAAGCCGGCGGCTACCTGGTTAAAACAGTAGATCACACACATGCCGTTGGCCACTGCTACCGTTGCAGCACCATCATTGAACCAATGCTGTCACGCCAGTGGTTTGTCAGGATGAAGCCCCTGGCCGGACCGGCTATAGATGCGGTAAAAGAAGGCCGCATCCGGTTTATCCCCGGGCGGTTCACCAAGGTTTACCTGAACTGGATGGAAAATATACGCGACTGGTGCATATCCCGCCAACTATGGTGGGGGCACCGTATTCCCGTGTGGTATTGCCGGGACTGTGAGGAAATGGTAGTCTCCAAAAAACCGGTGGTGCGATGCCCCCGGTGCGGCGGCACTGATCTGGAGCAGGATCCCGATGTGCTGGACACGTGGTTTTCGTCCGCGCTCTGGCCCTTTTCAACGTTGGGCTGGCCCGAAAAGACCCTTGATTTAGCCTATTACTATCCAACCACGGTAATGGTTACCGGCCGTGATATTATCTTTTTTTGGGTGGCCCGGATGATTTTTTCCGGACTGGCGTTTATGAACGAGGCGCCGTTTCGGGACGTCTTTATACACGGGCTGGTTATGGACGCCCTGGGCCGGAAAATGAGCAAATCTCTGGGCAACGGGGTTGATCCCATTGATGTTATTGAATCGCATGGGGCCGACAGTTTGCGCTTCATGCTGGTTACTGGCAATACTCCCGGTAACGATCTGCGCTTTCATTTTGAAAGGCTGGACGGGGCCCGTAACTTCGCCAACAAGCTGTGGAACGCATCACGCTTTACCCTGATGAACCTGGAGGATTTTGACCCGGACGGCAAAGCAGGCCCCTTAAACCTGGCTGACCGCTGGATCATCAGCCGTTACCAGTCTGCCATAAAGGAAACGACGAGGTTTCTGGAGGCCTACGAACTGGGCGAGGCGGCCAGAGTGTTGTATGAATTCACCTGGAACGAACTGTGCGACTGGTATATCGAACTGGCCAAACCGAGGCTCTATGGGAAAACTGACGCTGCCGACAGGTATACGGCACAAAATGTTTTGGCTTCTGTTCTGAAAGGAACGCTGGAACTATTGCATCCGTTTATGCCTTTTATTACCGAGGAGATCTGGCAGCACCTGCCCGCTCACGGTATTACCATTATGCGGGCGCCCTGGCCCGCTGCCCGTGCGGACCGTACGGATCAGGCTGCCGAACAGGAAATGGACATACTAATGGAAGTGACCAGGTCTATCCGCCATATCCGGGGGGAAATGAACGTGCCGCCGGGACGCATGGCCGAGGTGTTGCTGACCGCGCCTGATAATACCAGGGAGGTAATAGAAAAAAATATTGAATATATACAGCTTCTAGCCTGCGCTGAAATAAGAACATATGCGGTATTGGCGAACATACCGGAACAGGCGGCGCACACCGTGACCAAAGGGGTGGGGATCTATGTCCCCTTAAAAGGGCTGATTGATGTGGATAAGGAAGCAGCCCGCCAGGAAAAAGAACTTGCGCATGTGGTGAAGGACCTGGCCCGGGTGCGCGGTAAGCTGGGCAATGCCGGATTTTTAGGCAAAGCGCCGGCCGCAGTGATCCAAAAGGAAAAGGCCAAAGAGGAGGAGCTGTCCGTCAAACAATCCGCTTTAAGAGAAAGGCTGGCCATGCTGGGACGGTAAAGAAACGGGGATGCACATTCAGCAGGCGGGCGGAAAGAGGGAATCCCGTTGCTCTTATGTCCGGCATTCGGCGATCGGCATCCGAACCCCGCCCTGCAATATATATGAGGGGCTATATCTATGGACTATGAAGAAGCAATGGATTATCTTAAGGGTTTAACTAGATTTGGTATAAATTTGGGTCTGGGGCGCATTGAGGAGTTGCTTAGAAGACTGGGTGACCCGCACCGGAACGGGCTGAAAATTGTCCATATTGGTGGAACAAACGGCAAGGGATCTACCACGGCAATGCTGGCGGGGATCCTGCGTGCGGCTGGATACCGGGTGGGCGCCTTTACTTCGCCCCATCTGCATTCCTACACCGAAAGATATGTGATCGACGGAAGGCGGATAGAACCGGCGGGGATTGCCGCGCTGCTGACTGAACTGCGGCCGCACCTGGAGGCGATGGTGGCGGAGGGATACGAACACCCAACTGAATTTGAGGTGGGGACAGCCATGGCTTTTTTGTATTTTTCCAGGGAAAAGGTGGATTACCTGCTGCTCGAGGTCGGGCTTGGCGGAGCAATTGATTCAACCAACACGGCCCCGGCCATGCTTGCGGTGATCACAAATGTGGCCATGGATCACATGGATTACCTCGGCCATACAATTAGGGAAATAGCCGCTGTAAAGGCAGGTATAGTCAAACCGGGCATACCGGTGGTCACTGGGGCAACCGGCGATGGGCTGCAAGTGATCGAAAAGGTCTGCATGGAAAAAGGCTGCCGGCTGACCAGGGTTGGAAAGGATATAACATGGGCGCCTGAAGCACGTTCGCTTGGCGGTCAATGCTTTTCCGTCTGCGGACAAAAGGGTTTGTACAGGAATCTGTCAATTAAAATGCTGGGCCGGCACCAGCAGGCAAATGCCGCAACGGCGGTTGCGGCAGCGGAAAATCTGGCGGAAAAAGGCGCCATGATCAGTGAAGGGGAGATCCGCCTGGGACTGGCGGGGGCGTTCATCCCCGGCAGGCTGGAGATTGTCGGCCACAAGCCGCTTACAGTAATTGACGGGGCGCACAACTATGAGGGCGTCAAAAGTCTAAGACTGGCCCTGGCGGATCATTTCCCGGGCCGGGACATAGTCCTGGTAATTGGTATGCTGGCCGATAAGGAGCGCGCCCGCATGGTGGAAGAAATTGTCCCCGGCGCAAAAGCTGTAATTGTGACCAGACCGGACAGCCCCAGGTCCGGTAATTGGCGCCATCTGGCAGAGTTGGCCGGCCGCTGCAACGCGAATGTTTTCCTGGAAGAAGACGTGGGCCGGGCCCTGGAGAATGCCAAAATTCTCACCGGACCGGAGGACCTGCTATGTGTAGCCGGCTCTATTTACCTGGCGGCTGAGGCACGAGCCAGGCTCCTGGAGGAAGGGCGCAGGGCGGTGGAATAATCAGGTTGCTATGTCAATACCGCTATAATTTTAAATCTTTCACCAATGCTTGTCATAAAATGTTCGGGGTGATAAACTGTATTAGGCATGGGACTTATTTGCCTAAAAATAATTTTTATTAATGTAGGTGTTGGTGCATGGCCAGGGGCGTCAAGAGCTATGGCAGTATTTGGATACTGCTTCTTTTGATACTAATCGGCGGTCTTACGGGCAGTGCTGCGGGAGATGCGCTGGCGCCTTCGCTGCCGTGGCTGAAATCCGCTTCATTAATAGGCTTAAAGCCCTTTACCCTGGACCTGAGGTTTTTAAACATAACGTTTGGCTTCACGTTTGCCCTTGGCCCGCTCACCGCGTTGGGCATGATTCTGGGCTATATAGTATATCGCAGGATATGACAAAAGTGAAAAAATTGATCCTTGCTTCAGCCTCGCCCCGCCGGGCGGAACTGTTGAAACAAATCGGCT
Source organism: uncultured Eubacteriales bacterium (assembly GCA_964390855.1). GTDB lineage: Bacteria > Bacillota > Desulfotomaculia > Desulfotomaculales > Pelotomaculaceae > Syntrophopropionicum. Next base: position 22,450 of record CAYMJG010000009.1, read on the forward strand.
TGGATTTTGAGATAATTGCGGGTAACGTGGACGAGACTCCGCCGCCCGGTCTCTCCCCGCCGGAGTTGGTTGAATTCCTGGCAGGGAAAAAAGCCGGTGCGGTAGCCGGAAAATTGGATGACGGCATTATTATCGCTGCCGATACCGTTGTGGTATGGCAGGGACAGATAATGGGCAAACCACAGGGAAACGACGACGCCTTCGCCATTTTGAAAAAACTGCAAGGCAGCCATCACGAGGTGTACACCGGAGTGGCCATTAACCGCGCCCGCAGCGGAGAAGTCCTTGTGGGACATGAGCATACCAGGGTTTTCTTCAGGGCCATAGGGGAGGAAGAAATTCGCCGCTATGTTGCCGGCGGGGAGCCCCTGGATAAAGCGGGAGCATACGGCGCACAGGGCCTGGGGGCAATATTTATGGAACGGCTGGAAGGTTGTTATACCAATGTGGTTGGGCTGCCGCTGGCCAGGCTTTCGCAAATGCTCGGGGAATTTGGTGTTTATGTACTTTAAAAATATGCAAACATTTTTTTGAAGATATCCTATGGAGTTGGTATTTTTGGATTCCGCTGGTTACCGGCCGACAATAAAAGACCTTCCGGCGGATACTAGGCCGCGGGAAAGGCTTTTGAGGGAAGGGGCAGAGGTCCTTTCAGATATTGAGATCCTGGCAATCCTTTTGCGGACAGGCTCCCGTGAGGCAACCGCGCTCGATTTGGCCGCACTGATCATGTTGCGTTTCAAAACCCTGCGGCATCTTTTAGGGGCTACTATTGAAGAATTAAGTGAGATAAAGGGTGTGGGCCCCGCGAAGGCCTGTCAGATTAAGGCCGCACTCGAATTAGCCAGGCGGACCACAGTATATTCCGGGCAACAGCACCCGGTGATCAAAACCCCTGATGACGCTGCCGCCCTTGTTATGGAGGAAATGAAACATTTTGACCGGGAGCATTTTCGGGCTATTTTGCTGAATACCAAAAACCGGGTTATTGGTACCGACAGGGTATCTGTGGGCACCCTGAACTCATCAGTCGTACACCCCAGGGAATTGTTCCGCAATGCCATAAAAAGAGGCGCGGCCTCTATAATACTCTTACATAACCATCCCAGCGGGGATCCGACGCCAAGCAGGGAAGACAAGGATATCACCCGCAGAGTTATGGAGGCAGGAAATATTATCGGCATTGAGGTCCTGGATCACATAATTATTGGGGATAACAGGTTTATCAGTCTCAAGGCCCACGGTTTAATTTAGGCGGCAATAGTAGTATATTTTTTAGAAAGGGGCCGGATGATGCGCATCGGTCTATTATCGAAGGATATGGGGATGGATTTGGGCACAGCCAACTCCCTGGTATATGTTAAAGGAAAAGGCATTGTAATACGTGAACCCTCTGTGGTGGCCATCCAGAAAGATACTGGCAAGGTCCTGGCTGTTGGGGAGGACGCTAAAAAAATGATTGGCCGCACCCCTGGAAACATTGTGGCCATAAGGCCGCTCAGAGACGGGGTTATCGCGGATTTTGACATAACGCAGATGATGATCAAGTACTTCATCCATAAAGCCCTCAGGGGACGCACGTTTATGGTCCGCCCCAGGGTAGTGGTGGGCGTGCCGTACGGGGTTACGGCAGTGGAGGAAAGAGCGGTGCGGGAGGCGGCTCTCCAGGCCGGCGCCAGGGAAGCCTATTTGATTGAGGAGCCTATGGCCGCGGCCATCGGGGCGGGACTGCCGGTCCATGAACCCACAGGGAACATGATTGTTGATATTGGCGGAGGGACAACCGAAGTGGCGGTTATTTCCCTGGGTGGTATTGTTACCAGCCGTTCTATCCGGATTGCCAGCGATGAAATGGACGACGCGATTATCAGCCATGTTAAACGCACATACAACCTGATGATTGGTGAGCGCACAGCTGAACAAATTAAAATACTGGTCGGTTCAGCCTATCCAATGGAGACAATCGAAACTGAAGAAGTGCGGGGGCGGGATCTGGTTACGGGACTGCCAAAAACCGTCAAAATTACCTCCGCTGAAATATACAAGGCCCTTTCGGAACCGGTCGCCAGTATTATTGAAGGGATCAAAAACACCCTCGAAAATACCCCGCCCGAACTGGCGGCGGATATTATGGATCGCGGCATTGTTATGGCCGGAGGCGGATCCCTGCTGCGTGGCCTGGACCGCCTGGTTATTGAGGAGACGGGCATGCCTGTGCACCTGGCGGATGAACCCCTGCTGGCAGTGGCTTATGGCGCCGGTCGTGTCCTGGAAAACATTGACGTACTGCGCAAGGTGCTGATCCAACCCAAAAGGGTGTCGTAGAGGCGTCCGGCGTCCCACATCCCAAATCGCAGGCGCGGCTTTAGCCGCATATCTTTGGCGTGATAAATCCCGCCCGAAAGCGGGCCGGGAATGTCCCCGATCATAATTTTGAAGGAGTGAAACAGGTGCGTTGGGCGACTGCTAAGAGGCTATTTTTGCTGGCCGTGTTGGTAGCAGTGACCCTGGCGGCCATGCGCTTTACGGCCCCTGAAAAGGTGGGATCAGTTTTTCAAGGGCCCAACCTCAAAAACGTGTTTGCACCGGTGCAAAGCGGTCTGACCTGGCTGGGCAGACAGGGGCGCTATGTTTTTAGCCTGCCGGTTTCCATGGTCGGCGCCGCGGCGCGCTGCCAGGCACTGGAGCAGGAGGTGGAGCGCCTGGAAAGCGAAAAAATTCAATTTAACGAATATTTGATTGAGAACCAGCGCCTGTCGGCGTTACTGGATTACAAGAAGGTCATGGCCGGGAATTATAATTTCCTAATCGCGTCCGTTATCGGCAGGGATCCGGGAAACTGGTTTGGTACGGTCACTCTCAACCGGGGGGCGGTTGAGGGGATCAAAGAAAACATGAGTGTCCTTACGCCGGAGGGGCTGGTAGGCCGGGTGATCGCCGTTTTCCCTTCTACCTGTGAGGTCCTGTTGATTACAGACCCGCGCAGTGGCGTTGGCTCAATGATACAGGATACGCGTACCCCGGGGATAGTCGAAGGGGTAGCCGGCGCCGCGGGGATCGCCAGGATGATCCATATTCCCAACAATGCAATTGTTGAGGCGGGACAGGCGGTGGTTACCTCCGGCCAAGGCAGTCTATTTCCCAAAGGCATTCCCGTCGGGCGAATAAATAGCGTGCAGAATGAACCATCGGGGCTTTTTTTAAGCGCCGAACTCTCCCCTCTGGCAAACCTGAGCAATTTGGAGGAAGTAATGATTGTCACGTTTGTCCAGTCCGGAACCGCCGCCCCGGGCGGGGGAGGCTAAAATATGCAGTTTATCCTTTACCTGCTTCTGCTTGGGGTAATCATTATCGTGCAGTCAACAGTTCTGGATAGTGTTACCATAGCGGGGGTTAAGCCTGACCTGGTGATGCTTATAGTGGTTTTAAACAGCTTCCTTCTGGGGACCCGGACGGGGGCTTTTTTGGGATTCACGGGGGGCATTGTCGAGGACCTGTTTTTAGGGAACTATATCGGCTTGAACGCCCTGGCGAAAATGGCCGCAGGTTATTTTGCGGGCGCCGCCGGCCAACGTCTTTATAGAGAAAACATCCTGATTGCCGCCATTGTTACCTTTTTTGCCTCACTTGCAGGCTTTACGGTCAACTACCTGCTCCTGCTCTATCTGGATATTACAATTGCTCCCCTGCGCGCCTTGTTCAATGTCGCCTTGCCGGTTGCGGCTTATACCGCACTGCTTGTCCCTTTTGTTTTCAGGCGCATTTTTCGCGGCGTCCAGATCCGCAGGAGAGAATTGTAGCAGTCCTTTGGGCATAGTGGCAATTTTCCCGGCGGGGCAGGGTTTACCCCGCCACGGTCTAAGCCTCTTACATAACAGATTGGGGAAAGGTATATATGGAAAGAAGTTTTATAGAGAAAAAGATGCGTATATATCTAATTGTTATCGGCTTATTTTTTTTCGTTCTAATATTAAGGTTGGGTTATTTGCAGCTTCTCCAGAATGATAAGTTTTCCACCCTGGCCAGGGAGAACCGGATCAGGCTGGTAACCATTACAGCGCCCCGCGGCGAGGTATTTGACAGGAACGGGATAAAACTGGTGGGCAACCAGCCGGTTTACACCGTGTCACTGGTTAACCTGGGGCGCAAAGATGTCAATGACGTGGTCGAAAGGCTGGCCGGCATACTGAATGTGGATCCTCGGGAAATAACCCAAAAAATCGATCAGCAGAAACGTCTTTATGAACCGGTTAAAATTGCCTCCATGATTCCGCCGGACGTTGTTACCCGGATAGAGGAGCAACGGTTGGAACTGCCCGGTGTGGAAATTTATGTGGAACCGCTGCGGGAATACCCGAACGGCAACCTGCTCACCCAGGTAATGGGTTATGTGCGCCAGATTAACGAGGACCAGCTGGCGGAGAACAAGGATAAAGGTTATAAAATGGGGGATCCTTTCGGGCAAGCCGGTCTTGAAAATACCTTTGAACAATACCTGCGCGGTCAGGATGGCGGACTCCAGGTGGAGGTGGATTCCATGGCCAGGCCGGTGCGGGACCTGGGGATCAAGGAGCCGGTGCCTGGTAATAACCTGATACTGACCATCGACTATAAGGTGCAAAAGGTGGCCGAAGAAGCCCTGGCCAGGGCTTCCCAGCAAGCAATTAGAGAAGGCTATGGGGAAGCAAGGGCAGGGGCCGCCGTAGCCCTTGATACGCATAGCGGCCAGGTGCTGGCCATGGCCAGTTTCCCTTCTTATGATCCGCTCAAGCTGGCCGGCGTGCTGTCGCAAAAGGATTATAATGATATTTTCAATTCACCCTTAAAACCAATATTGAACAGGGCTCTTCTGACTTACGCGCCGGGTTCCACATTTAAAATGATCGTCGCTCTGGCCGCCCTGGAAAGCGGCAAGGTGAAAGGGCAGGACACCATATCGGACCCGGGTTACTTTTTCCACGACAGGACATTCTACGACTGGAAGCCGGGTGGTCACGGCCAGGTGGACCTAATCAAGGCTTTAAAGGTTTCCTGCGACACATATTTTTATCAGGCAGGTTTGAAAATCGGCATAGATGATATCGCACGCATGGCACGCCAATTCGGCCTCGGCAAAATCACCGGCATTGAGCTGCCGGGCGAGGAGGCGGGCGTGGTGCCGGACCGGGACAGCAAGGTAGAGCAAAGACTATATTACCTGGATGAAAAATCCCTGGCCGCGGTAAAGGAAATAAACCAACGCTATAATGACCTCCTCAGCAGAACAACCAGTGAAAACGAGCGCAATTCTTTGTTAAATAAAAAATCAGATGAACTGCGCGAAATCGAGTGGGAACTGGATTGGCATGATTACGACACGATTATTTCATCTATCGGACAGGGGGACAACCACTATTCACCACTTCAACTGGCTAACTATGTAGCCGCCATAGCCAACGGCGGGACGGTATATAAGCCTTATATCGTGCAAAAGGTAGTGGACTTTAACGGTAAAATAATTAAAGAAAACAAACCGGTGGTATTGGGTCGGGTTAATGTTTCTCCGCAGAACCTGGCATTAGTCAGGCAAGGGATGTATGAGGTCACCCAGCCGCCCGACGGCACGGCATACGGCTTTTTTTCGGGGTTTCCCCCGGTAGCGGCCAAAACAGGCACTGCGGAGGTATACGGTCATGAGGCGCACGCTTTGTTTGTCTGTTACGCGCCTTATGATAACCCGGATATAGCCATTGCCTCCGTGCTGGAGTTTGCCGGTCACGGCGGTACGATAGCCGGGCCGGTGGCGGAAGATATGCTGGCGGCTCATCTTGGGCTGCCCATACCGGGAGAGCCGAAGAAAAGCAACCCATGATGCGTGCATTTTGTCAAATTATTGATATAGGGGGTGCTTTTTTTACCCCTTTTTTTTGTTTTGTTTTAGCAGGATTTGATTGCCAATTTGTAGAATTAACAGTAGACATTTGCGATGCCAGAAGGAGAGATAGATTTGGCCATTTCCAAGGGGAGCAATAACGGCCCCCTGCCGAGGCACAATTTCCCGGATCAAGAGGATCTGGTAGATGAAAACACAATTCTGGTGCAGAGGACCCTGCGATCCGGCCAAACAATAAGTTATCACGGTAATGTCGTGGTCCTTGGCGACGTCAACCCCGGGGCGGAAATAGCGGCCACAGGCAATGTTATAGTTATGGGCGCCCTTCGGGGTGTAGTACACGCCGGGGCAGGCGGGGATGAAAACGCGATAGTATTGGCTTTTAAACTGCAGCCTACACAACTGAGGATTTCCGATCACATTACCCGGCCGCCTGATAACGAGGAGATTGACATAGCCCACCCGGAAATGGCCCGGATCAAAGACGGTGTGGTAACCATTGAAGCATTCCAGACGGCTGCCGAGCGTCAGGGTAAAAATTAAAAACAGCAACCCACGGTATTATACCTTTGTTTTAGGATCACGACTTAATAGTGAGGAGGAAACTTAGAGGATGGGTGAAGTAATCGTAATTACTTCCGGCAAGGGAGGGGTAGGCAAGACCACCACCGCCGCCAACCTGGGGGCCGGTCTGGCTTATTTAGGGAAAAAGGTGGCGCTAGTTGATACCGATATCGGGCTCAGAAACCTGGACATGGCGCTGGGGTTGGAAAACAGAATTGTATTTGATATCGTTGATGTTACCAGCGGCGCCTGCCGGCTCAGGCAGGCACTGATTAAGGATAAGCGCCTGGAGGGGTTGCATCTTTTACCAGCCGCTCAGACCAAGGATAAAACAGCGGTGAACACTGAACAAATGAAGAAGTTGTGCGATGATCTAAGAAAGGAATTTGAGTATATTATTATCGATTGTCCCGCCGGTATCGAGCAGGGTTTCCGCAATGCCATCGCAGGCGCTGACAAGGCTATAGTAATAACCACCCCCGAGGTTTCGGCGGTGCGTGACGCCGACCGGATCATCGGACTCTTGGAAGCCGCGGAATTGTGCGAACCGACATTGATTATCAACCGCATTCGCCCGAAAATGGTCAGACAGGGGGATATGATGGGTATAGAGGACATTATTGATATCCTGGCCATTGATCTGTTGGGTGTTATTCCTGAAGATGAAATGATTGTCATTACCACTAACCGTGGCGAGCCTGTGGTGCTGGACATGAACCTGCGGCTGGGACAGTCTTACAGGAATATTGTCAGGCGCATCCTGGGCGAGGACGTGCCGCTGATGAGTCTGGAAGGGAAAGGCTTCTTCGGCAGGATCAGAGAAATGTTTGGTGGAAAATAAAACAGGGAGGGGAGCGCAAAGATGCTGGAATTTATCGCAAGACTTTTTAGTAGGGACGGTGGAAGTAAGAATGTTGCCAAGGAAAGACTTCGCCTGGTCCTGATACACGATCGGGCCAGTATTTCGCCTCAACTGCTTGAAACCCTGAAAAAAGAGATAATTCAGGTTATATCCAACTACATGGAGATCGACGAGACGTCGCTGGAGGTAAACCTGGATTCAAGCGGAAACACGATGGCGCTTGTGGCCAATATCCCGGTAAAAGGTATGAGAAGGGCGGCTGAGGCCTAATAACGCCGTATGCCGGGCACAGGTAATATGCCGCGCAAGCGGCGCCATTTTCTTCAAAGCTATGCCGGAATACCTCTTGCTTTCAGCCATGTGGCGTATCAATGCTCGTTAGTATTAGCGAGCTTTTTATTTTACCGGCTGCATTTTTATTCAGCGGGCATCCAAAAAAAGGGCGCCGCACTTACTTCCGGTGGCATATTAATTTGCAACCGGTTATTATATAATAGATCATGTATTTGCTATTCTTTGGTGAACTATTATAACGGAAATGAGTGTTCCGGCCATTGTTTAAACAAAGCAGGCTGTTAAAAAAACTTGACCATACGCTGCTTGCCGTAGTGATTTTAATCATTATTTTCGGTCTGGTCGTGATATCCAGCGCCACTAAGGATGATGCTGTGTTGAAAAAGGATTTCATCAAACAGATCCTTTTTGTCGTTATTGGCATGGGCGCCATGCTGTTTATGATCAACATCAGCTATGAAGATCTGGCAAAACATATGAAAAAATTGTATATACTAAACCTGATCTTGTTGTGCGCCGTCATCTTTATGGGTGATTCCGCGCTGGAGGCGCAGCGTTGGATTGAAATCGGCCCCTTTCGTTTCCAGCCCTCAGAATTTTCCAAACTGATTGTCATCATCTGTTTTGCCGCCTTTCTCAACTCTCGCCAGGGTAAACTGAGGAGGTTTAAGGATCTGATACCTTGTTTTGCCTTCATTGGTGTGCCGTTGTTATTGATCCTAAAACAGCCTGATCTGGGTACATCCCTGGTGTTTCTGGCGATCATGTTCGGCATGCTTTTTGCGGCGGGGGCGCGACCTTGGCTGCTTTTCTGCCTGATTGCCGGCGGCCTGGCGTTCGTTTCGCTGTGGATCTGGGCTCATTTCTGGTGTGAGGCCAACAGTTCCTTTCACCTCTGGATTCCCTTGAAAGACTACCAGCTAAGCCGGCTTACTATTTTTCTTAACCCATGGGATGACTGGCTTGGGGACGGCTATCACATTATTCAGTCCCAGATTGCTATCGGGCAGGGTGGTTTTCTGGGGCGGGGACTTTTTCAAGGAAGCCAGACCCATGGTGATTTTCTGCCAATTCAGGACACGGATTTTATTTTTTCCGTGGTTGGGGAGGAACTGGGTTTTCTCGGCGCCGTCGCTCTGTTGTTTTTATTCTTTATTTTAATCTACCGTTGTATCTGTATAGCTGTCAACGCCAGGGATAATTTCGGCTACCTGATGGCAGCCGGTGTAATAACTATGATTGCTTTTCATGTTCTGGTAAATGTCGGCATGACCACGGGAATCATGCCGGTAACGGGTATCCCCCTGCCGATGTTCAGTTATGGCGGCAGCAGCATGATTACCAACCTGGCGGCGCTTGGGCTGCTGCTGAATATAAACATGAAAAAACAAAACATCCTGTTTTAAGAATTAATCAGGGACATTTATCAAAAACTTGGGGACATTTCTCAGCCCCTGCTTGCTGAGATGTGTCCCCATTTCGCTGTCATTGTAGCATGTCACTGTCATATTTCCTAATATAGGTAAATATACTTCCAATAAGATATATTTTCCAATTGGAATTGGGGTGGTTACACTGAAGGGCTTTGATAAAACCAACAACAATTTGGGGCAGGACGACTGGGGCCCGGCTTATTACAAGCAGCCTGTGTGGAAAAAACCAAAGCAGCAGGGCAGTAGCAGAAGAGGAAATTTCTATCGGGTCGTTGTTGTGCTGCTGATACTGGCAGCCTTTCTGGCGATCAGGGGGACAGGCAGCCCCCTGGCTGTTTGGGCCAGAGAAAACCTGCGCTATGTGCTGACCACAGAGTGGGATTACCAGCCGGTATATGAGAAGATCGTCCAGTACGGGCTGCAGCTTGCGGACGCTGATTGGCCTTTTTTCAGCAGTCCCCGGCCGGTAGCGACCATGATCAATAACAGTCCGGCGGCTGGTTTTCTGCCACTGCCTGTTTCAGGCCGGGTCGTCCGCAATTTCGGCATGGTGCTAGATCCAATTGACGACATGGAACGTTTTAACGCGGGCATAGACATTGCCGCCGAGGTGGGAAGCGCAGTAAGGGCAGTGCGGGGTGGTCAGGTAAAAAAGGTGAGCGACAGCCCGGCGCTGGGCAAATATGTTTTAATTGATCATGGTCAGGGATCCTTTACCTTGTACGGCGGGCTGGCCAGAGGGGTTGTCAGCGAAGGCCAGGATGTGGATGCCGGTCAAACAGTCGGTGAAGTAGGGAATACAGGCGTTGTGAGCGGCGGCAGCCTCCATTTTGAGCTGAGGGAAAATAAAAAATTGGTGGACCCGCTAAGCAGGTTGCAGGTCAGCCAGTAGTTTGTTGGGTTGTATCCCTACCGCGGGGCGGGCCTCAGCCCGCCGTCCCAATTGAGGAGATTCCCCGACTCTAAAGAAATACCTGTTAGAGAGGTGCGTCCCCATTTCTTTGCTAAGGTTATGCTAAAAATTATGCAGAAAAAATACTTCAAAGCCTGGGAAAGGGGATGCTAATCTTGAAACTATGCACAGTGTTCGGTGTGCAAATCCATCTTAACAATATATTCCTGGCCCTGCTCGGTCTGTTTTTTGTGGCGGGGGTTCTTTTAAAGGGTTTGATTGTCTTTTCTATTGTATTGCTGCATGAATTAGCGCATGTCGCAGTCGCCCGGCGTTTGGGCGCTAACGCAGAAGACGTGGAACTGCTGCCTTTTGGCGGTGTCAGCCGTATCGGTGGTGAAGTGGTACTGGACCCCGCCAGGGAAGTACTGGTGGCGGTCGCCGGCCCGGCGGCGAACCTTATAATGGCGGGCCTGGGCAGCGCCCTAAAAGGATACGGGCTGTGGGATGAGCAACTGACTTCCTTTTTTATTCAGTGCAATTTCCTGGTTGCCTCCTTCAACCTTTTGCCTGCGCTGCCGCTGGACGGCGGCAGGGTTCTTCGCGCCTATCTGGCCAGGCGGGTAGGGTTTAAGGAGGCTACTTACAAAGCTGCCCGGTTGGGCCAATTCTGGGGCATATTGATCGTCTTGCTGGGCAGTGGGGGCCTGCTGCTGGGCCTGTCAGGCCTGGACATCTTAATCATCGGCTTCTTTTTACTTTACGCGGCCACACGCGAAAAAGGTATGGCGCCTTTCCACTTTGTCAGGCATCTGGCGCAAAAGAAACTGGAGCTCCTGGCCGCCGGGGTGCTTCCCGCCGAACCCCTGGTTTCTTTTGACTACGTGCTGCTTAAAGATGTTACCCGGGTCTTTATTCCGCAAAGGTTCCACGTGGTAATGCTTTTGGATAAAGACTGGCAGTACAAAGGTGTGGTAAGTGAGGCGCAGATAGTTGACGCAATGCTCAAAGATGGTATGAACATAAACATTGGCGGCTTATTGAAGACTAAATAAAATAGGTTGAGCATTAGCGGAGATACCCGCTTTTTTTATTGTAACTGCAGGCTTACATAAGTGTCCAAAATCTAATATAATTTTAAGGTAGTGGGTAAATTGCCACATATGGCCCGGATAGGGAACATTTTGCCGCCCTTTGGGCAATACTATAAACAGGAGATATAATACCATGGATCAACTTAGACATATTTTGTCACAGGTAAAAAAGCCCGCCCGCTATACGGGCGGCGAGTGGAACTCGGTGCACAAGAATTGGGACAAAACGGAACTTAAGACCGTCTTTGCTTTTCCTGATGTATATGAGGTGGGCATGTCCCATTTAGGAATGCATATCCTTTACAATATTGTCAACTGCCGGCCGGACTCCTTAATGGAGAGGGTGTTTGCCCCCTGGCCGGATATGGCTGATCAAATGCGTGATCACGGCCTGCTTCTATTCACTTTGGAGTCGCGGAAGCCGGTAAAGGATTTTGATATAGTCGCCTTTACCCTGCAATATGAAATGAGCTTTACAAATATCCTTTATATGCTCAGCCTGGCAGGTATCCCTTTGCGTTCTAAAGAAAGGGATCAGGGGGATCCCCTGGTAATCGCCGGGGGGCCATGCGCCTTTAACCCGGAACCGATAGCTGATTATATTGACCTTTTTGTGATCGGTGAAGGTGAGGATGTAATTAACGAACTGCTGGATCTGGCACTGGCAGGCAAACGGTCAAAACTTGCAAAAAATGAGCTGCTGCTTAAGGCGGCAGGGATCCCCGGTGTATACGTGCCGTCGTTTTATGATGTTTCTTACGGGGAAGACGGGGTTTTTTCTGGCATCAAGCCGGTACATGCCGGTGTGCCGGATAGGATCACCAAAAGGGTGGTTAAAGATCTGGACGCAGCCCCATTTCCGTTAAAACCTGTTGTGCCGGCTACGGAGGCTGTGCATGACCGGATCATGATCGAGGTCTTCAGGGGGTGTACCAGGGGCTGTCGTTTTTGCCAGGCGGGTATTATCTACCGTCCGGTGCGGGAGAAAAAACCGGAAACAGTAATACGCCAGGCAGCCGGGCTGGTTAAAAATACAGGATACGACGAAATTTCACTCACTTCTCTCAGTACCAGCGATTACACTCCAGTCCTGCAGGTGATCAGGGCGCTAGCAGATGAACATGCCGGCCGGGGGGTTAATGTGTCGCTCCCTTCCCTGCGGGCGGACCATTTTTCCATTGATCTGGCCAGGGAAGTCCAGCGTGTGCGCCGCTCCAGCCTCACCTTCGCGCCGGAAGCAGGCACACAGCGCCTGAGGGACGTGATTAATAAAGGGGTTACTGAAAAGGACCTGGTGGAGACGGCGGGGGCAGCCTTTAAAGAGGGGTGGCAGGCGCTGAAATTATATTTTATGATCGGCTTGCCCACAGAGACAGACGAAGATGTGGCCGGCATTGCCCGGCTGGCCAGGGAGACGCTTGCAATTGGACGCAAAAACGGTGTGCCGCGCGGGCGGTTAAAGGTGACTGTCAGTGTTTCGTCATTCGTGCCCAAGCCGCATACCGTATTCCAATGGGACCCGCAGGAGCGGCTGGAATCCCTGAGAAGGAAACAGGGTGTGCTGGCATCGCAAATCAGGGACAGAGGTTTGGCGCTGAATTATCATGATGCCAACCTGAGTTTTATTGAAGCAGTCTTCGCGCGGGGCGACAGGCGCCTGGGGGATGTGCTGGAAGGGGCTTTTGCATTGGGATGCCGGTTTGACGGGTGGTCGGAGCATTTCCATGTTGATCTCTGGCTGGAAGCCTTTCGCCGGTCCGGTATCGACCCGGCGTCATACGCTTACCGCCGCTTCGGCTATGACGACCCGTTGCCCTGGGGGCATATTGACGCCGGGGTATCCAGGAAATACCTTGTTAGTGAGCACCGGCGTGCGCTGGCAGGAGCCGTTACCCCGGATTGCCGCGGCGGCGATTGCCCCGGCTGCGGGTTATGCCCGGCGCTGGAAATTGAGCCTTTTTATGCGGGGAGTGATCGCTGATGCCCAGGTATAGAATGATGTATGCCAAAGATGGCCCAGCCAAGTATATCTCCCATCTGGACCTGATCAGGGCCTTTGAGCGGGCAGCCAGGCGGGCCGGATTGCCCATCGCCTTTACGCAGGGATTCAATCCGCATCCAAAACTGTCATTTGCCGCTCCGCTGGCGGTGGGCACAGCCGGAGAAGCGGAATTCGCCGACATAGAGCTCGATCAGCTTATGCCCGCCGAAGTCGTGGCGGAGTCCCTGGCGGCTGCTCTGCCGCAAGGGCTGCGGCTGATCGAGGTCAGGCAGGCGGCGCAATCCGCGCCGGCTCTGATGGCGCTGGTCGACCGCGCCGTCTACACAGCAAAGGCCGCGCTGATAGATCCCCCGCAGAACGAAACACTGCAGAGCGCTGTAAATAGTTTTTTGGCCCGGCCGGGGATCATGGTAGAGCGGCGCAGCAAGGCAGGCGAAATGAGAATGTACGACATAAAGCCTGGTATTTTTGCGCTATCGGCCCGTATGAATAATGATATAATAGAACTGGAAGCTGAACTTAAAACTGGCAGCAGCGGCAATATCAGATGTGAAGAACTAATTGCCGCATTTATGAAGGACAGCGGGCTTGTTGCGCGGGAAGGCTTTGTCTTGAGCCGCAAATCCCTGTACTTGTCTGGTAAAGGCGCAAAAGAAATGCTGTGGTAAAGGATTAGCAGCACAATGTTGTTTGATCATGGAGAGGGTAGGTTTTATGTTAAAGGAAATTGTGGTGAATATTGGCGAGGAAGAAACCAGGGTAGCTGTGCTGGAAGATAAGCTGCTGGTGGAGATATATATAGAAAGATCCATAAACCAGCGCCTGGTGGGTAATATATTCAAAGGACGGGTGGAAAATGTACTGCCCGGTATGCAGGCCGCCTTTGTCAATATCGGGTTGGAAAAAAACGCTTTTTTGTATGTGGAGGACGCCCTGCCGTCCAATTCAACGGAGGGGGGCGGCCATGGCGGGTACAGCCTCGGCGCCAATATTTGTGATATTTTAAAGCAGGGGCAGGAAATCCTGGTACAGATAGTAAAGGAACCAATCGGCACGAAGGGTCCCCGGGTGACCACCCACATTACCCTGCCGGGCCGTTACCTGGTGTTGATGCCCACACTGGATTATATCGGTATCTCCAGAAGAATAGAATCCGATAAAGAAAGAGAGCGGCTTAAGGACCTGGCGTCCCGGGTGAAACCCGAGGGTATGGGCGTTATTGTCCGCACCGTAGCGGAAGGCGTAGAGGAGGAGGAGCTGCGTCAGGATATCATCCTGCTGACTAAATTGTGGCGAAAAATTTTAAGCAGGGCCGCCGGCGGTCCCGTCCCGAACGTGGTGCACCGCGACCTGGAATTGGTGCAGCGGGTCCTGCGGGACGTCTTTACCGAGGATGTCGACCGTTTGATTCTGGACTCCCGTTATGAGTACGAAAAGGTCCTGGAGTTACAGGATATTTCCAACCCCCGTTTGAAACTCAAAGTGTTTTTAGACGAACGGGAAAATATTTTTGAGGAATACGGCATCGAACAGGAAATAGAAAAGGCTCTGGACCACAAGGTCTGGCTTAAGTGCGGCGGCTATGTTGTCATCGATCAAGCGGAAGCCCTGACGGCTATTGATGTAAACACCGGCAAATATGTGGGCACCACCAACCTGGAAGATACAGTATTGAAGACCAACCTGGAAGCTGCGCGCGAGATTGCCCACCAGCTGCGCCTGCGCAAGATCGGTGGGATTGTTATTGTGGACTTTATCGACATGACCCAGGAAGCGCACCGGAATGAGGTAGTGCGGGTCTTGGAAGAAGAGATCAAAAAAGACAAGACCAAAACAAACATCCTCGGTATTACACAACTGGGCCTGGTGGAGATGACCCGTAAAAAAGTGCGGCCCAGCCTGGCCGAGGTGCTGCAAAAACCTTGTCCATATTGTGAGGGTAAAGGCAAGGTCCTTTCCGAGGAGACACTGGGCATCAATTTTAAGAACCAGATTTACAACGCCGCCCGCCAGACCTCGGCGCAGACCATCCTGGTTGAGGCCAACCCGGTGGTGGCGGCCCGGCTGATTGGCAGCGGCGGGACCAGTCTGCGCGATCTGGAAAACAAGACGGGAAAAAGTCTTTATATCCGCGGTTCTACCAGTCACCATATAGAATCCGTGACTATCCGGCCGCTGCATGATAACGAAGAAATCGCGGCCAACACCCTCCCGGTCAAGCCCGGTGAGGTCTTGGAAGTCAGGGTGGAAGAGCCCCATATGACGAATTACCATGACGGCATCGCCAGGGTTAATGGTTTTATTCTGGATATAGAGGGCGCCGCTGCTTTTGTTGGGGAGACCATTCCGGTGGAAGTAAGCAAGGTCTACCGCACCTACGCCAAAGCCCGCCCCGTAAGAACCTAAACAAGCTACGGGGACAGTTCTTATGGCGCCTTTTGTTCACATTGGAACAGTTTTACGTAAAAATCATGCCCCTTGACGCGCCTTGCGCGATGGAAGCCGTTTTTAATGGCATTGACAAATAAATCTTGTGTGTTAAAATAATGTACTGTAGGTATTCTAAAAGTATTGTGGCGCCGCACGGAACAGGTCTTTAAAAGCGGGCGAAAGTCCCGCCTGCATCCGGCGTGTCCTTCAATGAGGGGGTTATCGGTTTTGTATGCTATTATTGAAACTGGCGGAAAACAGTATCGTGTTCAGGAAGGCGACAGGCTGAATATTGAGAAATTGCCCGCCGCAGTTGGTGAAGAGATCGAGATAGACAAGGTCATGGCCGTTGTAAACGGTGAGGATGTTAAAATTGGCACGCCTCTGATAGAAGGCGCCAGGGTGATCCTGCGGGTGTTGCGAAATGGAAGAGGCAAAAAGATTATCGTTTTCAAGTTTAAGGCCAAAAAAAACTACAGGCGCAAACAGGGCCACAGGCAGCCTTTTTCCCAGGTCATAGTCGAAAAAATTGAAGCCTAACGTAAATTTTAGAATAGAAGGGGTGAATTATTTTGGCACATAAGAAAGGTGTAGGCAGTTCACGTAACGGTCGCGACTCCAAACCCAAAATGCTTGGCGTGAAAAGGGCGGATGGCCAGTTTGTTTCCGCCGGCAGCATTTTAGTCAGGCAGCGCGGCACCAGGATACACCCCGGCAGCAATGTTGGTATCGGCAGTGATGATACCCTTTATGCAAAAATCGACGGCCAGGTCAGCTTTGACCGTCTGGGCCGGGATAAGAAAACTGTCAGTGTGCTACCGGAGAAGGTCGCTGTTTCATCATAAGCATAAAATGTTGCTATTAGTGAGATGCAAACACCGTTTTCTACCGTAAGGTTTAGAGAACGGTGTTTTGTTAGTATTGGGGAAATTACGCAAATATCATTTCACACTTCAAAGGTAAACAGGAAATATTTGGCAAGCAATTAAACGCCCGGAAGGGGGTCTGCAAATGGACATGAAAAAACTTTTAGAGGTAATCCAGGTACAAAGGCATGATTTTCTAAACCATCTGCAAGTAATATCAGGCTTTTTGCAATTAAATAAGCCCGATCAGATCAAGGAATATCTGGGCCAAATTATTTACGGCATGAGAGAGATGAGCCAAACATCGCGGCTGAAAATACCTGAGGTTACGGCGGCTCTTCTAATAGGATTTAATGAAGCTGCAAAATATCAGATTGAGTTGAAGCTAACAGTGGATTCCAAGATGGATGAATGCGCGGTTCCCGGCGCCGTGGCCGGCTGTGTATTGGAAGATGCCCTGTGTTGTTTTTTTGAAAATTTTTCTCTTCCAGAATCGAATGACAGGGGTCTGACAGTCAAATTTGCAGAAAACCGGGAAAAATATATCATATGCTTTAGCAGCAGGGTTTCTTCTATAACTGACCCAAAATTGTTGGAAAAGGACCTTGAGCCCATTCAAGCGCTCCTAGGTCAACATGGCGGGGAATCAACTAGAGCTATTTCCGGTAATGACCTTGAAATATTTTTTGAATTCCCTAGAGGTAGGGTGGAAAATGGGCAGACTAAGGGATAGCCCTGGTACACCATTTGCTCCTTATAGCATAAATGATCACTTTTGTACGATAAAAATTTCATCCAGGCAGGTGATCCGATGTTTTTTGATCAGGCAAAAATCTATGTCAAGGGCGGTGACGGCGGAAACGGCTGCGTGGCCATGCGCCGGGAAAAATATGTCCCGGAAGGGGGGCCCTGGGGCGGTGACGGCGGCCGGGGTGGGGATGTTATCTTCAAAGCTGATGAAGGTTTGCGCACTCTGGTCGATTTCCGCTACAGGCGCCACTATAAGGCGGATCGCGGCAGGCACGGGGAAGGCAAGAATATGCATGGAGCCTCAGGCGGGGACCTGATCATCAGGGTGCCTGCAGGGACGCTAATCAGGGATGACGATACCGGCGAACTAGTCGCCGACCTGGTTAAAAACGGCGAGCAGGTTGTGGTAGCCCGGGGGGGGCGGGGCGGCCGGGGAAACGCGCACTTTGCCACCCCTCTCAAAAAAGCGCCTAAAATGGCGGAGAAAGGGGAGCCAGGCCAGGAACGCTGGCTAAAGTTGGAGCTTAAGCTGCTGGCGGATGTAGGCCTGGTTGGTTTTCCAAATGCGGGCAAATCTACTCTGATTTCCCATGTAACGGCTGCTAAACCTAAAATAGCAGACTATCCTTTCACCACTATTACCCCCAATTTGGGCGTGGTCCGGGTAGAGGACGGACGCAGCTTTGTCATGGCTGATATACCTGGTCTGATTGAGGGCGCTCATGCCGGTTCAGGCCTGGGCCATGATTTTTTAAAGCACCTGGAGCGCACGCGTCTGTTTGTCCACGTCATTGATACCGCAGGCAGCGAGGGTCGTGACCCGCTGGGCGACTTCCTGGTGATCTGCCGGGAATTAGCCCTGTACAACCCCACTCTTGGGGAGGCGCCCCAGGTAATCGCCGCCAACAAAATGGATCTGCCTGCTTCCGCCATCAATCTGCCCCGTCTGGAGGAGGCTTACGGCAGTAACTATGAAATATTTCCTGTCTCCGCTGTTACCGGCGAGGGCCTGGATAAGCTGATTTACCGTGTGGCCGAACTTATAGAAGAACTGCCCCCCCAAATGCCGGAAACGGCACAGCCACCTGTGGCACATAAGGCTGAACCGCGTTTCACTGTTTACCGTGAGGAAGGTATGTTTTGCGTCAGAGGTAAGGAGATTGAGCGCCATGTAGCCATGACCGACATGGAAAATGAGGAGGCGGTGGAACGCCTGCAGTGGATCATTGAACGGATGGGAATTGAGGATGAACTCAAGTCGGAGGGTATAAAGGTAGGGGATACGGTAAAAATAGGCAAATTTGAGTTTGAGTTTTATGAGTGACCCGGCCCTTTCAATTGAACGCGCGGCTGTGGTATACTTTTCCCATAAGGTTTTAAACCTTAAAATCTTGTCAATGTCGTGATATTGTTTTAATTTGGGTGAGATAGATGACGGAGAATAAGCGCAGTAGATTTAACATTGCCAAAAAAATTGTGGTCAAGGTCGGCTCCAGTTCGATAGCCTATTCCTCCGGTAAGCTGAACCTTTTCCAAATAGAAGGTCTGGTCAGGCAGCTTGCTGATTTGCATAACCAGGGAAGGGACGTCCTGCTGGTTACTTCCGGCGCTATCGGGACAGGTGCGGGCAGATTGGGCCTGGCCGGCCGCCCCCGGACAATACCTGCCAAACAGGCTGCCGCCGCAGTAGGCCAGGGTTTACTGATGCACATCTATGAAAAATTTTTTTCCGAGTACGGGGTTACCACAGGGCAGGTCCTGCTTACCAGAGAGGATTTTTCCGACCGGCGGCGGTTCTTAAACGCCAGAAATACACTGCATGCCCTGTTGCAGTTCGGTGTTATTCCGGTGATTAACGAAAATGATACTATTGCAGTTGATGAAATTAAGTTAGGCGAGAACGATACCTTGTCGGCCCTTGTAGCCGGGCTGGTGGATGCTGAGCTGCTGATCTTGTTGTCCGATATCCAGGGATTATATACGGCAGATCCCAAGCAGGATCCCGAGGCCGGTCTAATTAGGGAGGTTGCGGAAATAACGCCGCAAATAGAAGCGCTGGCGGGCGGCCCGGGCAGTGGACTGGGCAGCGGCGGCATGGCGACAAAAATATCCGCGGCCCGGATAGCCGCCCACTCCGGTGTAACCACAATACTTGCCTGTGCTGATCAGAGGGATATCATCCCCAAGGTAATTGCCGGGGAGCAGGTAGGGACGGTGTTCTGGCCTGCCGGCAACAAGCTGGAAAACAGAAAACGGTGGATTGCTTACAGCGCGGCGGTATGCGGGAAAATATACGTTGATCAAGGCGCTGCCGCGGCAATGATGCGCCGTGGTAAAAGCCTGCTGCCTTCGGGTGTAAGGGCTGTGGAAGGGTTGTTTGAAATGGGCGCCACGGTATGTATTATCGGCCCGGACAATCAGGAAATCGCCCGCGGGATAACCTCCTATTCTTCGTCCGAAATTGAACAGATTAAGGGGGCGCAGACAAAAGAAATATCCCGCATCCTGGGACACAAGGATTATGATGAAATAGTGCACAGGAACAACATGGTGCTGAACTCGTGACCTTAAGCGGCACGATTAAAACTATATAAAAACTGATTGGTTAATTACTTAAATCTTGTTAATCCAGTAAAATTGTTTTATTGCTAAAGGTTTTTTCCTTGCTTTTAAAGCAAACAGACAGTACAATTTCTTTATGAACAAGGAGACTGCAAAAAAGCAGCGTTTGGGGATCATGGGCGGCACGTTTGACCCTGTCCATTACGGTCACCTGGTTGCGGCTGAAGGGGCCAGGCATTCCTTTAGCCTGGAAAAGGTAATATTTGTGCCGGCCGGCAAGCCGCCGCACAAGCATGGCCACGCGGCCAGTGCGCCCCGGATCCGTTACAAAATGACCTGCTTGGCGATCGCCTCAAACCCGTTTTTCAGTTCCTCGACCATTGAAGTCGAGCGCCCGGGACCTTCTTATACTATTGACACAGTGCGCACAATGATGCGTCTTTATCCGGCAAAGAGTATCTATTTTATTACGGGTACTGATGCCATTGCGGAGATATTTTCCTGGAAGGATGCCGGCAGCCTCTTGTCCATGTGCAATTTTGTAGCTGCCGCACGTCCCGGCTACTGTTTCAAGGCATTAAACAAAAAGCTCGGCTCCCTGCCAAACAGCCTTAAACAAAATATTTCATTCATGGAGGTGCCGGCCCTGGATATTTCATCCACAGACATCCGGCAGCGGGTGCGTGAAGGAAAACCTATAAAATATCTGCTACCCGAGTCGGTGGAGGATTATATACTTAAGAACAATCTATACCGCTCGTGAATTTGGAAAAATCTTAGCCTGATTGAATTTGCATTAGGATATTTTGTTTTGCAAATAATAGCTTTAGGGAAAATAGCTACATTTAAGAAAGAGGTGACTAGTAGATGGCGCGTACCCTATACGTGGGTAATCTACCGTGGGCTACCAGAGCCGAGGATTTGGCGGACGCCTTTTCCACGCATGGCGAGGTTTTGAGTAGCCGCGTTATTACTGATCGGGAGACCGGTCGCTCCCGGGGATTTGGATTTGTTGAGGTCCGGGATGAGGATGCGGAAACTATGATTGCTGCTATGAACGGCACTGAGCTAAACGGCAGGGTTATTACCGTAAACGAAGCCAGGGCCAGGGAAGACAGGGCGGAAGGTATGTCCTAGACAGAAGCTTTTTTGACATATCTAAATTGACAGGGCGCCTTAATACCCGTGTTATTTTATAATTGCACGGGTTGCTTTTATTTGGCACGGGCAGGTTTAACAGTAGCGGCGGCCGAATACCATAGGTTATGGGGGGATTAAAATTAACGATGCCCTAGCAATTTGCCGGCGGCGCCTGGATAATGATGCCATGGCCCTGGGCCTGGGGATCAACCTTACAGAAATAAGGCCGGGTTATGCAAAGGCAACCCTTAAAGTGACACCGGAGTTGCTCAATGGTGTGGGGTTAACCCACGGTAGTACAGTGTTTGCCCTGGCGGATGTTGTTTTTGCAGCAGCCAGTAATTCACATGGTCCTTTAGCACTGGCCCTTAATGTAAATATTAGTTTTTTAAAGGCGACAGGCGCGGGGACTGTGCTTACCGCTGTCGCCAGGGAAGAAAATTTAACCAGGCGGACGGGGCTTTACCGCCTGGAAGTAAGGGACGAAAAGGGCGACCTGGTGGCGCTGGCGGAAGGAACAGCCTACATTAAGGGAACCTAGCATAGAGGCGCCCTATTCGCCAAATGGTTTTTATTATCAGGAAGGAAATCTAGCTTTAGAGAAAGAATAAGTAATTAAAGGGCAAATATTATAATATTAAGGGGGAATGGCATTGCCATTAAGCCCACAGGCAATCGTCAACATTGCTGTGCAGGCCGCGGAAAATAAGAAAGCTATGGATGTGACCGTCCTTGATATCAAGGCAGTGTCTATTATAGCCGACTATTTTATCATCTGCGGCGGCCGTACGAATACCCAGGTGCAGGCGATAGTAGAGAATATCCAGGAAATCTTGAAAAAGGAGGGGCTTATTGCCCTGCGCCGGGAAGGTTTCCGGGAGGCCAACTGGGTATTGCTGGATTATGGTGATGTTATTATCCATGTATTTTTAGGAGCGGAGCGGCAGTTTTACAACCTTGAGCGCCTTTGGGGCGACGCCCGTGTTGTTGATGTACCGGTGGAACTGCCCGCTATAAGTTGCGGACGCTGATGAATGCGCTCCGGCGCCGGCAGCGGATTGATTTATATTGTTGACATATCCGGGTCAATGTTTTATAATGTTTTTCAGTTTCAGTTTTCAAGGCAATGATGAGGATCAGTAAGCAGCGTGAGTCCCTTAGAGAACTGCCGGCAGGTGCAAGGCGGCGGGCGAGGCTGCTGAAACTCGCCTTTGAGCTGTCCGGGGGAATACCTGGTACCCCGGTCCGGTAGCGCCGTTATAGCTATAAGAGGGTAAAGATGGGGCTGTGGCGCAGTGGGAGCGCGCTTCCTTGGCATGGAAGAGGCCGCGGGTTCAATCCCCGCCAGCTCCACCAAAAT
>CAYMJG010000010.1:0-3844 GCA_964390855.1 uncultured Eubacteriales bacterium
CTACAGCCTTGCTGGATTTAATCATTTTCGTCTGCCTCCGGGCTTTTATTTGTTTAATCGCCTTCGCATCGATGCAAATACTACTTAAAAAAGGCAGTTCTTCTTTAAACAAATACCTTACATTTCCTCTATAACTTTAGACGTTTGCTTTCCGTGACGGGATCTAACGTAAAAAACGTTTCCACAAAATACGGCGGGGTATTAGGGAAGGAGCCGGGCGACACGGTTTACCTTAAAGTCTCTGTGAATTTATGCCATTTGAAATCTGTTTTTCCCTTTAGATTTGGCTTGATAGAGCTGCTGATCCACGCTTTTTATTAATTCTTCAGCGGAATCGCCCCGCAGCTCCCTGATCCCGCCGCTCAAAGTAATTCCAATTCCGTTTCCAAATTCCGTTGTTTCAACAGCCACACGAATACGTTCAGCTAAAAACGCGGCGTCTTTTAAAGCTGTGCCAGGCATGATGATCATAAATTCCTCCCCGCCATATCTGCCGATAATATCTGTTGTTCTACACGTATTAACAAGAATTTGCGCTATTTTAATAATAATGTTGTCGCCTACCGGGTGCCCGTATTGATCATTGAAATGCTTAAAATCGTCAATGTCCATCATGATAACCGACAAAGGGTATCCGATACGTTTTGCTTTGTCGATCTCTTCACGAAGCCTTTCATATATATGCTTATAATTGAACAGCATAGTCATGGAGTCCCGGATCGCCAAATCTTGCAGCTGAAAGTTTTTTTCCAGGATTATTTTTTTATCAATAAATGAGTTTACTCTCATCCTGAACACCATTCTATTAAATATCCAGGCGACAATATTCATCATAAAGGCGTTTACGGTTAAGATCCTTACTATATGTATATTTGGCTGGTAATACGGTAAGGAGAGGCAAAAGAATAAATATACAAGAAAATACATAATAAGGCTTTCCAGCGGCTGCATATAAATGAAAGCGGCAATGGCAAATACAATAATTATATAGATATGAATAGAATCAAACTGCTCCTGGGGAATAAACGCTAAAGCGCAACCGAAAAGAAGGGTCCCAAACAGATATACATACTGGACAAGTTTTACAATAATATTTTTGACCGCATTAATTTTTTTGTAAAGCATATATAAAATGGGCAGCATTATTATATTGAACAAAATGAGAACAATTACCACACCTTCTGTATAACATACTTCATTTCTGAAAAGAAGGGTTATTGCTGTTTCCGCAACTATCAGGATTATTGCGGAAGTAATTAATCTCAACAGGTTCTCTCTATAAATCCCGCGTAAAAATTCTTCTTCATTTTCTTTCGGCAGCTGGATCCTGATGTTTTGAAAAAATTTCATCATGACAACTACCTCCCACGCTTGTATTTGTTTTCTTTGCCAGACAACATTTCTACAAGCAACTGGGTGAAACCTCTTTATTTTCCTGTTTTTGATGTTTAAATCTACATTTTTTTGGTGGGCATAGCCAGATTCCGGATGTCTTGGATGTCTTATCCAGCAAGGGGTTGGAGTTTTGAAAAACATGTCCGTTCATCACGTCGATACCGCGATGGGATTGGCTAACCCTTATTCCTTTCCAACAACCTTCTTATTTCTTTCAATTCATTTTCCACTGATTCAATTTTATTAGAGACATTCTTTTTAAAAGACAGGGACCTTGCAATTAAGATGATAATACCTGCGAAGAAAAGAATGAGAATTAATAAATTGATGACCTGCGCCAACAGCGTCGCGTTAAACTCTAACCCCAACAATCGCACCTCCTTCGTAAACCCATGACATTGATTCATATATTCGGCAAATATGCATATGATCCTTTTTTGCTTTAGATTGGAGCAGGCTGCAAAATATCAGAACCTTTTCCGCCTGTTAAACGTCTATTTATTGACAAACCCCTTAGCTATAGATAATATTATTTACCTACACAGAAGTTAAGGACACTGTTCTTCTTCCGGGCCGTCAGCGACAGTATCATTTATGTTTTAAGCTCATTTGGTTTTTTCTACACCCTTGTTAATTTTAAACGTATTTTGGCCTGTTTTCTTCGAAAAACAGCAACAATTGGCTACAAGGAGGCCGTAGTCGCCCTCAATATCGCCTTCCTGGCTGCAGTCTTTTTTGTCACCGAGGGACAGCCGCGGTATAACTTCCCCGCCTTGTTCTTCCTGGTTGCCGCTGCGGTTGCCTGGATGGAGTTGATAATCAAGAACATTGGGGACGGAAAAGAAGGAGTTTGAAAAATGATTAGAGCTTTATCTGTGTTTTTGTTGGTATTAACCCTGGCGGGTTGTGCCCGGGCGCCCTCCGGCGGGATTGAGACTCAGCATTCCGCCGTTGATATTGATGTGAATACGGCCGCTTTCAGGGATCAGGGCAGCCTGGCTTTCATCTGGCGGGATTTGCTCTATACGCTTGACGGTGAAACTGAAGAGGTCAAGCAGCTTACCGGCTCAGGCAGGACCTTGCAGCCGGCCTGGTCCTACGACGGACAGTGGCTGGCGTTCATTAGCGCCGCCGAACCGCAGGCGGATTGCGGCCGGCTGTGGCTGGCGCGCCGGGACGGTTCGCAGGCCCACCAGGTTCAAGGGCTGCCCGAGCCGGTTTCTCTCCCGGCGGCGCCCTGGTCGCCCGCCGCTAACGTTCTGGCGGTAAACACGCAAAACGGTGTCTGGCTGGTACCGGCGGAAGATGCGCCGCGCCGGCTCGACCAGGCAGAAAACGCGTGCTTTTTAACCTGGTCGCCTGACGGAAAATCACTGGCTTACACCACTACATTGCCCTTTGACGAACCGCAGAGCCGCAGTGACGCTCTCTATACCATTGATCTTGACGGCGGCCGGCCTGTTGAGCAACTAGTGGCCCCGCAGGCCGGGATCCGGATCGTCGCCTGGTGGCCTGACGGCAAAGGGTTGCTGTACTGGTTAAATCCATTTCACTCAGGTTCACTGGCGGCCGACGGGATGGGCCTGTGGAGCCTCCCTTTAGGCGGCACGGAGCCGGGCGGCGCCGAGCCGATACTCCTCTCCAGCGGCCTGGCGAAAGAGGGGTGGCAGTCCTTTTCGTCCCAGGGACGCCTGCTGATGGTAGCGGGCAACTGGCGTATTATCTGGGCCAGAAAGAGCCTGGTGATCGCGGACCCTGCAGCGGGGACCGTCCGGGAGCTTGTTAACCCCGAAGGCAGCGTTTCTTTCGACCCCTCCTTTTCGCCGGACGGCAGCCGCATCGCTTTTGTCGCCGCCAGAAATCTGGGCGACGACGTGTGGGGTTTTGATAATGACGAGGAACTGGACGCCTGGGTGGCAACGCGCACCTTGTGGGTCCGTAACGCGGACGGCGCCGGCGCCCGTCCCCTGGCGGCCGCCGGGCCGGGCGTGTACCAGCCTGTCTGGTCCGGGGACGGAGACCACATCCTGTATGTGCGGGACAACGCCCTCTGGATCATCGGGGCCGACGGCGGACAACCGCAAAAAGTCTTGGGCCCGTTCCCCGAACAAAAAGAACTTTTCGGGTTTTATGGTTTTGTTTCGTACCGGGATATGATGGCCTACCGGCCTTAGTCTGTATGTACTTGGTTATTGTCCCATGGAAAATCAATCTTTGAAGATTTGTCACAGGAATCTGGTATTTATAATAGTCGCTTCAATACTCGAAGTAATTTCTTATCGCGGTTAAAATCCCGCTTTTTATTTGCTCGCTATTTATACCGCCAACCTTATTCATCAGCCTGTTATGTGATATTGTGCGAATTTGCTGTACCATGGCCACCGATAATTTTGGCAGGTTGGTTTCCTCAGCCGGCAACAGTATTTCCGTAGGATAAATTTTCTCGGTT
>CAYMJG010000010.1:3944-16930 GCA_964390855.1 uncultured Eubacteriales bacterium
AAATATATTTCCCATTTATTTACCAATCCCTGCCCACCTCGCTGTCAACATAAGCAAAGTCTTGATCGCTATCCATCGTTCTCGTTAAAAAATCCTTATCCCTGGCGGCCTCCTGTATTTCCTCTTCGTAAATCTTCCTTTTTGTCCGTACAATATACAAATTAATTGCTTCGCGAATAGCGAAATTTACCGAAGGAATTACCTTTCTCTCGGCAAGCATTTTGAGCTCATGAATTGATGCTTCCGGTAATGTGGCGGTATATTTTACGGTATTTTTTGTTTTAAGCATAGAATCAACCTCCCATTTGTATTATACTCATCTACCAGCAGAATCTCCATATAATTATGCCATATAAAATATTAGGCGCCAGAGGGCTGTAATATTTTTCAGCCTCCCTGGCGGCCATAGCCGGTAGCGTCGCCGGTAATTTTCTTCATTTATCGTCCGTGATCCGCCCGTCGCCGGATATTGGTATGACTTCTCCCAGGAAAGCAGGCTGTGGTCTAAGCAATTTGGCGTTGAAAAAATCCTTGTTCCTGGCCGCTATCTCCCTCAGTCCATACACGATCATAACCCCGCCGTAATCATGCCTGTCAGAGGCTACCCCGTAAGCTTCCAGCCCCAGTTCCCTGGCAATGAATACCGCTCGCGCCAGATGATATTCCTGGGTTACAATAATAACCCTTCTGACTTGAAAAACATCCCTCGCCCTATATATGCTATCATAGGTGTTAAAGCCGGCATGGTCCATAAAAATGTCCTTGTCCGGAATGTTTCTATTCTTAAGGAAATTTTTCATGGTGTTGACCTCGTCGTAATGCTCGCGGCCGTGGTCGCCACTCACCAATAGCTTTTCCGCCTTTCCTTTTTTATACAACTCCTCCGCTTCAACTAAACGGTCATTAAGCATGTAAGATACCGTGCCGTCTGGAAAAACGTAGGCGCCCAGGACAATTATGGCCTCCGCCTCAGGGACCGCGGTTGGATCAAGAATATATTTTGCGGCTGTCCGCCTGACATATTGATCTACAAGCAGGCCTGAACCGGCTAAAAAAACCGTTAGCGCAACGAAAACAACCAGGGTCCTTTTAATAGTACTCTTCATGCGGTTAACGCCATCCTTTCCACAGTTAAGCCCGGGAGATCACAATTTCTTCGAGCCGTTTAGCCGGTGCGTTCACGCCATATCCAGCCTTTCCCGGGGCAAACAGGGATGCAACGGTTAGGCTCCTCTACATACACCGTTTTTTCATAGGGTTATCTTGCTAATATTAATTAGTAGGATCAAGTATGCGATTGGCTAGGGTTGATTATGGTTGATATTGGTTGACTCTTGTTTGCAGGCCAGATATAATTACAGTGGAGGTGTGCTTATGGCCGAAGATAAGGAACTGGTAACCGCCCAGGTTTTGGCTGAAGCCCTGGATCTTTCTGTGGAAACCATCTGGAGGTACACAAGAGAAAAAAGAATACCCCACGTTGAGTTGGGGAGCAAACAGTACCGTTACAGGCTCGCTGATGTGATCGGCGCGCTGACCGGTTCAACAGTTCAGGAAAAAGCGGCCGGCTACCAAAGCGAACCGTCTAAAAGTTACACCTATCGGGACTATCTGCTCCTGCCGGAAGAACCGGGTTATCGTTTCGAGGTCCTTGAGGGCATGTTGATCAAGGAACCCTCGCCCAGTGTTATACACCAGCGGGTTTCCCGCCGGCTGCAGCGGATCCTGGAAGATTATTTTGGCGCTTGTGATCCGGAAGGGGAAGTATTCAATGCGCCGCTGGACGTAACCTTCCATGATGTTAGCGTAGTTCAGCCGGACCTTTTCTATGTGTCGGGAGAACAAAAATTGATTGTGAAGGACGCCCGTGTTGACGGTCCGCCGGAGCTGGTAGTGGAAATACTGTCCCCGTCCAGCCTCCGCAAGGACCGGCTGCAAAAGATGCGGATTTATCAAAAAGCCAAGGTCAGGCACTACTGGCTCGTCAATCCAGAGGAAAAAACCCTGGAATGCTTTTTTCTCCGGGAAGGCGCCTACGCCCTGGTTGCCGCCGGCCTGGACGAAGAAGTGGTCGAGCATCCGGAGTTTGTAGGACTGGCCATTTCCCTGGAGGCTTTGTGGTGACGGTGACCCATGGAATAAGATCTTTTTTGAACTATTAGGCCTGGAAGCAAAAATAATCAAGCTGCTACAGTGTTACATGCCCTGCGCCCGAGCAATAAATAACTGGCCAGGGCGGCCATAGCCGGAAGGGTGGCGAGAAGGTACATCACACTGTAACCGGTAACACCGGCCACAGCCCCCCACATGATTGAGCTGAGCCCGATCCCCAGGTCAAAACCCGTAAAAAATGTAGCATTGGCGATCCCGCGCCGCTGCGGGGGGACAGAGATAACGGCCATGGCCTGCAGGACCGGCTGGGCGGCGCCGAAGCCCGCTCCGTAGAGAATAGCCGCCAGCCAAAACCAGGTGACACCGCTCGCAAAATAAAGCAAAAACATGGCCGCCGCAACAAGGACAATGCCGGGAATGACAATAAAATCAAAGCCGATCCTGTCGGCTAAAAGGCCGCAAACAGGCCTGGCCAGGGCGAGCGTGAGCGCGTAAATGGTAAAAAAGGAGCCAATATTCAGGATACCCCGCTGGGCGGCATAGAGGGCTATAAACGCAACGACGGCGCCGTATGTCATCGTGATAAAAAATATCACTATTGTTGGCCGCAGGGCCGCTTTTTCGACCAGATTAAAGCCGGTTCCGGATGTGGCCCCGGCCGTGGCCGGCTGATGATAATTTATGGTCAAAGCAAGTGCAATTGCTACTGCAACCAGGCCCGCCGACAGCAAAAAAAGCACATTAAAACTGAAGCTGTTGATAATATAAAGGCCCAGGGCAGGCGCCAGAGCCATGGACAGGGTGCCGGCCAGGCCGTAATAGCCCATGCCTTCCCCCAGTCTGGGCTTGGGAATGACGTCTGTCGCTACCGTGCTGGACGCGGTGCTGCTAAGACCCCAGCCGAATCCATGGATGAAACGAAAAACAAGCAGGATCAATAAGGAAGGCGCCCATATGTAGGCCAGAATACTGGCGGTAAAAATAAGCAACCCGGCCAGTAAAATACCCCGGCGGCCGTATAGATCCAAATAATGGCCGGTAAACGGGCGAATGATTACCGCTGAAATAGTAAAAATTCCAACCACCAAACCGACGGCAGCGTCACTGCCGCCTAAATGACTGGCGTAAACAGGCAGGGTTGGCAACAGCATTTGGAACCCGATAAAGTTAAACAGAGTAACCACGGTTATAATTACAAAATCACGGGTCCAGAGCCGTTCTCCCTGCTTAAGTGCCCTTTGCAACATTAATCCCTCTTCTCAGCCTGATTATCCCTTACTGCAAAGCCTATTTTGTAATGATATCGCAAAACGCTTAAAAGGTGAAGAGAGATCAATTTAGCAAAACCTGTTTCTTTAGATTTCTATTTCCCGCGGATCACCACCAAGGCTATTAACAGGCGAGATAAATATTTTGCGAAGGACAGTTTATATACTATAATCAATCAATAACAAAACAAAACTTCTGAGGTAATGATATGAGTAAGCAGAACAATAAAATTGTGGTAAGCGGCGATATTTGTATCAATAAGCTGCTCTGGACCACCAGCCCCCAGGCGCAAACGGGCTGGAACTGGCAGACGCACGACAATATGCACAAAATATCAATGCCCGGCGAATCGATGCTTCTGGCCCGGCTGATCTCCCTGGCTACCGGCCGGCCTGTCCTCTCTCCGCAAATACAGCCGGAATCCTTATATACGGACGAATTTCTTCATTCCACCGCCAGGATCGAGCGTTTTCCCAGGCTGCCGGGGAGCAGGGACACAGTCTACCGGATCAGCCGGCACCTTGGTTTTACATGGAATTCACCGGGCCCGCCCAAACTGCTGCTGGTGACGCGGGACGACGCGGAAGCGTCTATGGTGGTCATCGATGATGAGAACAACGGCTTTAACGAGCAGCCGGAGTTCTGGCCCCTGGCCTTGAAGACGCCGGGCAAAACCCCGCTGGTTCTGTACAAGCTGAACAATCCCAATCAGTCCAGCGCGTTATGGAAGCACCTGGTGGAAACCCACCTGGAAAATATGATCATCATCATTAACAGTGAGGACCTCCGCGCCAAAGGGGTGAACATCAGTAAAAGCATCTCCTGGGAAAGGACGGCGCAGGATTTTGTCTGGCAGTTGAACAACAACCCGAGCCTTTCCTTTCTCGCGGGCTGCCGGCACCTGATTTTCACCTTTGGGCTGGAAGGCGCCATCTATTATAAATGTAACGGGGTTTCCGAATCGCGCCTTTATTTTATGCCTTATCAATTTGAGGGGGATTTTACGAAGGGGATCCAGGGCGTGGTTTACGGGTGCACCTCCTGTTTTGTCGCCGGACTGGTCAAAAGCATCGCCGGGCAGGACACAAAAGGGGAAGAACTCGCTTATTTAATTAACAACGGCATTCGCGAAGGTATTGTCGCCGCGCAAAAATATTATATCGAGGGTTTTGGCCGGGATACCTCTTCTCTTACCTTCCCGCACCCGCAGATATTTTTGGCGGAGGGTGATTACGCAATTGCCAGGGAGAATGTGCAGGACGTTAAAATTCACATTCCGATTAATGATCACAGCCGGGACTGCTGGCATATTTTAAACGACAAAAGCCCGTCCAACCTGGCGGAAATCGCCGCGGAAATCGTAAAATACGGTGACGGCAAGGTGTTGAAATTTATACCGGTGGCCCGGTTCGGCAACCTGAAAACAGTGGATCGGACAGAGATCGAAAGTTACCGCAGCATCAACAATCTGATGGGCGAGTATATTGCCACAAAAAATGCGCTCAGGCCCCTTTCCATTGCCGTGTTCGGCACCCCCGGTTCGGGCAAATCCTTTGGGGTCACGGAGGTAGCGGCAAATATCGCGCCGGACTTGATTACCAAGCTGAATTTCAACCTGTCCCAGTTCCGGTCGCCGGCTGAATTAGCCAGGGTTTTTCACAAAGCCCGGGATTTTTCGCTGCATGGGAAGGTGCCGGTAATTGTTTTTGATGAATTTGACACTGCGTTTGAAGGAAAGCTGGGCTGGCTGAAATATTTTTTAGCGCCGATGCAAGACGGGCTGTTTAGAGAAGAAGACGCGGTGCACCCCATCGGCAGGGCAATATTTGTATTCGCGGGCGGTACCAGCAATACATTTGAGGAATTCTGCGGTGAAACGATCCCGGAAGAGGAAGAAAAAAGGCGGTTTATGATTGAATTTAAAAGCGCGAAAGGCCCGGACTTCATCAGCCGCCTGCGGGGCAACGTGAACATCCTCGGCCCGAACCCGGCCGTCCACCGGGTGGACCAATTGTTTGTGATCCGCCGGGCGATGCTGCTCAGGTCTTTATTTGAAAGAAAACTGCCCCACATGATTAACGACAAGGGGGAGGCTCAGATTGATCAGGGCGTGCTGAGGGCGTTATTGAAGGTCCCCAGGTACAAGCATGAAGCAAGATCGATGGAAGCGATCATGGACATGAGCATTCTGGCCGGCGCCAGAAAGTGGGAGCAGTCGCACCTGCCTTCCAAAGAACAACTAAAACTCCACGTTGATGAAGAGCAGTTCACCCGCCACCTGATGCACGACGTATTTTACAGCGAAAAAACCGAAAGCCTGGCCTTTGCCATTTTTGCCGCCCTCCAAAAAGCGAGGGAAAAGGACGAGATCAGCGAAAAGGCAGTAATAAACCGCTGGACAGCCCTGCCGGAGGTGGAACGGAATTTCTACCGGGGGCACATCCGGCTGATCCCGGACGCGATGGTATTGCTGCAATATGATATCGTTTCGGTTATTGAAAAACCAGCCGAGATCAAATTGAACGAAAAAGAGATCCGCAGCCTGGCCGCATATGCGCATGAGCACTGGCGCGCCCAAAAAAAAGAGCTGGGCTGGAAATACGGCGAGCTTACCGATCAACAGCAAAAAACCGACCCCAGAATAGCGTCCTGGGAAAAACTGAACGAAAATTGGCGGCAGCAGATCATTGAAATGGTAGAAAAATGGCCGTCCGTCCTGGCCGCTGCCCATTTTAAGGTCGAGTATCTCAAGCCGTTAACCAAAAAAGGGCCGGTCCCCGGCACCCGCTGATTGATCTTTTTGTGATATTGGACTTTCGTGAATTATACTTAACCCGGTCCGCCCCGGGCATGGGAAATGGTGGAATGAGCACGGTATTGGACAACTGAGCTAATGGGTGGCAGGGCCAACCGTTATACAGGCGGTTAGCCCTGTTTTGGCTTATAGTATTTGAATCCCTGCCCCTGGCGCCGCACAAAAAAAATTGGAGTCTATGCAACACTTTTCCTAGGAATTGGAGCGATTTTGTTGAAGTTATTTAATCTATTAGAATAAAGTTCTGTTTTTAGGGGGTGGACACCCTGGATTTTGAGGTGAAGCGCGACGGGGGCCGCTACGCCCTGCGCGCGAGCACTTTCTTTCCATCAGCAGCAGCGGTAAAAACGCCGCGAATCAGGGAGTCAAAGGGATGTTGGGCGCAGAAATCAATCATCGCCAATTTTGACGACGACGTGTCCATCGGCGTGCGCAGCGGCAAGCTGGAAATGACCGTTACCAAAATATTTTAATTTCGGAGGGGAAAAATGATCATCAACAAAACCTTAAACGCATCTGAACTGACCATCGCTCTATCCGGACGTCTGGACACTGCCACAGCGCCCCAGCTGGAGGCGGAACTGAAGACCTCTTTGGGCGGCGTAAGCGCTCTCTTGATGGACTTTGCCGAGCTGGAGTACATCTCTTCCGCCGGCCTGCGCGTGCTGCTCTCCGCCCAGAAGGTGATGAACAAGCAGGGCAAAATGGTGATCCGCCACGCCAATGAGACCATCCTTGAGGTGTTCGAGGTGACAGGATTTACCGACATCCTGACGTTAGAGTAACCCTATGGAAGCGCAATTCGCCAAAAGCGCCTACCGTCATTTCCTAATCTGGGGTGTCTTCTCATCTCTGAGCATCACGGTATGCACCCTTGTGGACGCTATTTTGGTAGGTAACCTGGTCGGCAGCGACGGCCTGGCGGTTGTGAACATTGCCACGCCCGTGTTTTTGGTATTAGCGCTTTTCGGGTTGACTATCGCCGTGGGCGCCAATATCCTGATTGGCAGAAGGCTGGGCGCCGCCGATGTGGAGGGGGCCAATCGAATCTTCCACGCGCAAGTGTTTTTGGGGGTTGCGATTGGTTTGCTTTGCCTTGTATTTTTTGTTTTGTTCCAGGACGGATTGTGCCGTTTTTTAGGCGCCAAGGGTGTTCTGTTCCCACTGGCAAAACAGTATCTGACGGTGGTGTTTTTTTCTGCGCCGCTGTTTGTGCTCTATCATATCTTTGCCGTATCGGTGCGGACCGACGGTGATCCCAGGCTTGCCGCCATATCCGCGGCGACCGTGATTGGCGTCAACCTATCCCTGGATATTCTGTTCATGTGGGGACTCGGGTGGGGTATTTTCGGGGCTTCCGCATCCCTCTGCATCGCGGAGGCCCTGGGTATGGCGGTACTGCTTTTGCATTTTAAAAAAAAGCACGCGTTGCTTCGGCTCCAGTTGTCGTTCCCAAGTTTCGCGGACATCAAGGGCTTTGTGGTAAACGGTTTTGGCGTAGGTTCCGCTTTTATTTTTCAGGCAATCGTCATGCTTGTCTTCAACACCTTGCTGCTGGCGAACGGTTCCGGCGATGGAGTAATATATGTGGCAGTCTTCGGTGTTATTTACACCATGAGCATGGTTCCCTTCGCGGTATTTGACGGCGCGGGGCATGCCGTTTCCACCGTGGTGTCCATATTTGCCGGGGAAAAGGACGGCAAAGGCATGTTGACCGTGCTGGGGCAGGGCATCAAGATTGTCAGTTCCGCAGGCCTGCTGATCTCCGTGATATTTATTTTGGGCGCTGGGGAGATCATACGGTTTTTCGGCCTGGCCGATACGGCGCCGCCGGCCACCGCCGTCCTGGCCTTCCGGGTGTTCACCGTCAGTATTCTGTTCACGGGCATCAATACTGTGGTCACCGCTTTTTGGCAGTCGGTCGGCAGGGCCCGGCTGGCAAGCGTGATGTCTGTAACGAGAAATTTTATTTTAATGCTGGCGCTGGGTTTTGCCCTGATCTCAAGGTATCAAATCGTAGGGCTCAGCGTCGCCTATGTGTGCAGCGAAGCATTGTGTCTGCTGGGGATTCTTCTGGTGCTGCTTTTCAGCGGCTCCAAGTCATATATCGCTGAAAAATATCAATTTGCCAACCGGATCTATGAAAAATACTACACCATCCGTACAGAAAGCATTGCGCAGGTTTCCGCCGATCTGGGACAATTGTGCGAGGATTGGGAAATCAGCCCTAAACAGGCGTTTTTTATTAATTTAATCGTGGAAGAACTGATCCTCAATATCATTAAATTCGGTTTGAAGGAAACCGGGAAAGAACACTACATTGCCGTCAAGCTGCTGGACAACGGCGGGGAATATATTCTCAGAATCCGGGACAACGTCAGCACCTATAATCCCTTTGACTCCAGCGGCGATGAAATCGACCGCGCGGCAATCAAAATGATTACTACAAAAACAAAATATTATGACTATCAACGGAAATTGATTTTCAACTATCTTTATCTAATCGTTTAGTTTGGAGAAGTGAATGTGGCGAGCAATAGCATATTTCAAGAAAACCGGGAGATTGACCGGCTGGTGATCCAAAACAGATTGCTGAAGTCCTATGAGCAGCCAATCTATCAGCGAATCATTTCCGGCCGCTCCAATTTGAAGCTGCTGGACATTGGCAGCAACGACGGCAGCAAAATCGCGGATCGGTTTTCCTGTAAGAATATCACGCAGGTGATTGGTCTGGAATACCACCATGATTTGGCGGCGCAAGCCCAAAAGACCTACGGAAGCGACCGTTTTGCATTCCATCAATGTGATGTGGAGGGGCCTGATTTCACCGAACAACTCTCTCTCCTGATGGCGCAAAACGGGGTGAACGCCTTTGACATCATCCATATTTCTTTCGTGCTGATGCACCTAAAAAATCCAGGCAAGCTGCTTACAACGCTCCGGCGCTTTTTAGCCCCCGGGGGCCGGTTAATTTCGGTGGAAGCGGACGACTCGCTCAGCAAGGTCACTCCAGATACTGATCATTTATTCAAGGGTTTTTTAGATATTTTATACCTTGACCCTTTCTCCGGGGACAGGGATTGCGGCGGCAAGCTGCCCGTCTTGTTGGCGGAAAGCGGCTATCGGCAAATTGTGCTGGAAAACACCTTGATTCGGGCCGGCGCGTCGGAGGCGCAAAAAAAGAGTGACATCTTTACTACCTTTTTTTCATACCTGCCGCAGGACGTGCTGCTTTTACAGGGGCGGGAGCCGCGTAACGCCCGGTACGCGGCGTGGGCGGCATGGCTGGAGCAGCATATTGACGCCTTGCAAAACTTAATTTTGGCGAAAAATACCGACGTTTCTATGGGTGTAAGCGTGATCACCTGCTCTGGGGGAAGAGAATGATATGAATCTATATATGACGGTTCCAGTTGAATCCGGCGCCTTATATTTTAAAAGATTAAGCGAAGCGGATCTGGATACGGCGACGGAGCTGTGCGATCGATGCGTGGGGAAAAATTTATATCCCCGGGCCTATCTCGCCTCGATTATCGACAAACCGGGCCACTATTTTTATCTGCTGCAAACGCCGGAAGGGGAAGCGCCGGGCTATATCTATTTTTTTCTGACCGGCTTGGACGAAATGGCTTCCCTGGCAAAATTGCCGAGGGAGCGGTTGTCCGCGATTTCACCAAAGATAAATCCCGTCATCGGAAATTTGCAATCAATCGGCGTGGCGGAAGAATACCGCTACCGGCAATTATCGGCGGAACTGGTGCGCTTTTATCTGGAACAGCTGCAAACCCATACGGCGGCCGATACCGCTTTTGGCGTGTTCTGGAAGATCGGCGGACATGTCCCCATGGAAAAAACCTTAAAGGCATTTGATTTTCACTATTTGACGGACGCGCGCCGGGTTTGGTATGGCAACCGGGATTTAATTTGCCCTTTTTGCAAGGGACGGTGCGAATGTGCAGCGGCTGTTTACTACAAGTCAATCGGGAGGAGGCCATAAATTGAAGCTCAAGCTATTGCCCAAATTCATTCTTTCCCTGGGAGTGCTCGGTGTGGCGCTGACCATTACGATCTCCTTTTTCAGTTACGGCAACTCCAAAACCTATTTGGAGGATATGTACGCCCAGCGTGTAGTCACCGGCAGCAAAAGCATTGCCTCGATGCTTGCCGTGGAGGATGTGCAGGCCATCTTGGCCGACGGCGGAGAGCAGAGCGAAGCATACGGCAAAATGGTAGGGATGTTGAACACCCTCAAGCAGGACGGGCGGATCACCTTTTTGTCTCTCGTGGCGCCGGATGAGGACAGTGTGACCTTTTACATAGACACCTTTGTGGAAGCGATGGGGGACAACCCCGCCGACCAAATTCCATACGGCAGCGACATCTTATACACTGACGCCGCGAGAGATGAGAAGGACCTGCAAAATTACATATTAATTTGGGATCTGTACGCGCAAAACAAAGGCACGGATACCCCGGTGATTACCGATAATTCCTATGGGTATAACTACACCTCGGTTTCCCCTGTTCTGGACGAAAGCGGCAAAGCGATTGCCGAAATCCAATACATTCTGGATATGCAGCAGGTGCGCGACCACTTGAATTCGTTTTTATACACCATGTTGCTGATCTCCCTGGGCATTATCGCCGTGACATTGCTTTGCTATGTTTTGTTCGTGCGGCGGGTGGTCACCACACCCATCGGAAAGCTGGCCAGGTTTACAAAAGACATCACTGATTCGGGGAATTTTGAAAACCAAAGAATTACGATTAAGACCAACGATGAAATTGAGGACCTGGGAAACTCCTTCAACTACATGTTGGTGGAACTTGAACACTACATTGAAAATCTTTCGAAAGTCACCGCCGAAAAGGAACGCATTGGTGCGGAGCTGGATGTGGCCAGGCAAATTCAGGCCAGTATGCTTCCTTGTATCTTTCCGCCGTTCCCGGAGCGGCCGGAGCTGGACATCTACGCCACCATGACCCCCGCCAAGGAGGTGGGCGGCGACTTCTACGACTTCTTCCTGGTGGACGACGACCGGCTGGCCATGGTCATGGCCGATGTATCCGGCAAGGGTGTCCCGGCGGCCCTTTTTATGGTGATCGCCAAGACACTCTTAAAGAACGTGGCGCAGACGGGTCTTTCGCCCAAGGCCGTGTTGGAAAAGGTGAACAACCAACTCTGTGTGGGCAACGAGGCGGAGATGTTCGTCACCGTCTGGCTGGGCATCCTGGAAATCTCCACCGGCAAACTGACCTGCGCCAACGCGGGGCACGAGTACCCGGTGCTGAAACGCGCGGGCGGCGGTTACGAACTGGTAAAGGACAAGCACGGCTTTGTGCTGGCCGGCATGGAGGGCTCCCGCTACCCGGAATATGAGCTGCAAATGGAGCCCGGCGACCGGCTGTTTCTTTACACAGACGGCGTGCCCGAGGCCACCGACGCCCACAACGAGCTTTTTGCTAACGAGCGGATGCTCACCGCCCTCAATCGCAACAGGGACGCGGACTGCCAAACCCTGCTGCGGCGCATGAAAGAGGAAATCGACGCCTTTGTGGGCGAGGCGCCCCAGTTTGACGACATCACCATGCTGTGCCTGGAGCTGACGCCCCAAAACAGCCCCGGCATGAAAAAAATGAAGCTGACCCCGGCGCTGGAAGCCATCGGCGAGGCGACCGCCTTTGTGGAACAGGAACTGGAGACTGCGGGCGTCCCCATGAAAATAATCACCTGGATGAACATCGCGGTAGATGAAATTGTTTCCAACATCGCCCGCTACTCAGGCGCCAACAACGCTACCCTGGGCGTCAGTGTGGGTGATGGGCGCGTTACCCTGCGCTTTGCCGACAATGGCCGCCCCTACGACCCTACGGGGAAGCCGGACCCGGACACCACTCTCTCCCTCGAAGAACGGGAAATCGGCGGCCTGGGTATTTTCATGGTCAAAAAATCCATGGACACTGTAGAATACGAGTACCACGACGGCCTCAACATTCTGACGCTGACAAAGCAGATCTAAAGGTGTCAGGTCCCCCCGTCCCCGTTGATGTTATAGTCTTATTATGATAGTATTTGACTATAGGCATATAAAAATGAGGTGATACTATGGGTTTGGAAATCAGGCCGTCATCAGATTTAAGGAATCATTATAGTGAAATCTCCAGAAGATGCAAGGAATCCAGGGATGCGGTTATTATTACTGTAAATGGACGAGGTGATACAGCAGTCCTTGGGTTGCAGGATTATTATCAAATGAAATCCGAACTGGAACTGCTCAGACAGCTTGCCGAAGGGGAAAATGATGTAAAAAATGGACGGGTAGCCCCAATGCAAGACTCACTAGATATACTCCGTGTTTCCTTACTGGAAAGGAAGAACGGATGAAGTATAGGCTTTTAAGGACGGATAAAGCGGAGGAACAGCTCCGCGATATTATTTTTTATATTGCAGATGATTCTAATATAGATATTGCGCTCGGATATCTAGATAAGATAGAAACAGCAATAAATCGCCTTCAGGATTTTCCGGGGTCGGGACACATTCCCAGATATTCGATTCTAAAAAAGCAAGGGTACAGGGTTGTTATTGTAGAAAGACATCTCGTGTTTTACAAGATAGATGAGAAGGAAAGGCTTGTCATTATATATGCCATTGTGGATGGAAGAAGGGAATACCGTAATTTAATTTAAAAAACCACCCTCAAAAGATGCCCGCAGGTTGGAGATAGCGCCCTGTCCCATGATAACGGTGGAAAAATTCATTATAAATTTTCACAAAAGGTTGTCAACA
>CAYMJG010000010.1:17030-18245 GCA_964390855.1 uncultured Eubacteriales bacterium
CAGGTGTCAGGGGGACGGGGTTATTGACAACATTTCCAATTAAGGTTAACCTTAAATTGGCAGGCGTGATAATTTTCCGGGATCGTGTTAGCGGAAAAGGTGTCGGTGAAATTTATCATGGCGGTGGTGCAATATTGACGAATGTATGAGCAGGTCACAGTGTAAAAGATTATGTTCTAAAATAAACCAGGAGCAAGGTTTAGGTTACACTACCATTTACACCGCCGGCGACTAGATTTACGAAAGGATGGCGCGGTTATGCAACGTGGAAAAAAGGCGCCTCGTATTTTTTTGTCAATTATGTTCCTGACAATAATATTGTCATGTGCAATATTGCTAAGCGCATGTAACAACAAATCAAAAGAGTATGTAACATATGAGAATGAAAAATATGGGTTCTCCTTGAACCTGCCGGATGCTTTTGCACGACAGGTTGATGTGCGGGAAAAAGAGGACTTTATTTATTTTGTTGATAAAAAATTACAGGCGAAGCATCCGGAGCATGTCTTCGGAATGGTTGGCAGGATTGAAATCTATGATAAAAAGGAATTCCCGCGGGAGCATTTAAAGGATCTGGAGGACGTATATGGTTTTCGGTACCTGGGGGAATCTGCTGGTTATTATTATGGCTGGGCTCATGCCACTGACGTCCAGTACCTGCCTGACGGTTCCGAAAAAGCGTTCAGGGCGCTGGAAAAAGAGTTTGATGCTGTTATCGGCAGTTTTACACTAAAAAACCCCGGCGCCGGTGACGGGGGAGCTGTGATTGACGAGTATTCCCTGCAGGCGGGTAATCAGCAGATTACTTTAGAAAACTGGTATAATGAGGCGGATTTGAGCGCTCTGCTGGGTAAACTGGTCTCTGTGACGGATGAGGTGCTGGGGAGTACAGCTGACACATACACGGGCTCGCACGTAAAAACGCTTAATTATCAGGGCCTCGTCGCAAAGCTGTTTTCACCAAAGGATAACGGTAAAGAATTCCGGCTCATGAGCATTTATCTCACAAGCCCAAAGCTGCAGACACCCAGGGGCATTACCGTCGGATCAACCTTGTCCCAGCTGCGAGAGGCATACGAGGGCATCGGGATGATTCCGGACGGTAGAACTGACGCCGATAACTGCGCATACCGGGTTGGCGGGGCGGCGGAGTATAAAAATATTATCTTTGAAATGGAAAAGGGGATTGTAAAAGAAATCAAGCTCTACATAGAG